>NZ_JBALMU010000136.1:2502-24367 GCF_036962285.1 Bacillus sp. JJ634 | reverse complement strand
TATTTACACTATTCATGAAATAAGTCCTCCTGCCCAATACAGGTCATTCTTAAATCATGAAGTTGTTGATTTAATTTAAACTTCTATACTCTTCGCTTGCCGTTGATAAAATAAAAAAGCGTCAACACTCCATTGACTAATGTAATCATCATTAATTCCTTTTAAAATTAATAATTTCATAAGATGTCTTACCTTTATAAACCCCGTTTTCCCTCTGTATTTCCCTGAATTCCTATAAACGGTCCATAACATGATCTTACCCCAAATAAACTCCATACTGGGAAACATCTGTCTGTATTTATTTGTAAGCATCAAAAAGCCGAGGATTTAAACCTGGACTCTCTCATTGAATTTAATGTTTTGCCACTTTGGTAGTTGCCTTTCAATTGCACAGTCATTGCTTCATCTTTCTCCCAATCATTAATGAACCACTTTTTCTGTTGAATGATTAACAGGAAAGATATTTTTTTGTTTAAAATATGGATATTTATTCAAATCTCACTTACCAACCAGTTATTAACTCGGTTTTTACTTTAGATAAATATATTTATCTAAAGTAAAAAACAAGGTAATGTGTCAACCCCTTTCTTCAATAAACTGAACCAGAGAGGGGATGCCTAATGAGAAAAATTTTATTTAGATACTTTTTTTTACTCATAAGTGTGTTTTTGGTTGGGTGCGGAAGTGACCCTGTACAAGAAGATTTATTGAATTATGTGAACAAAGAACTAAAACAAGCTGGAGAATTAGAGAACATAGCACTCGATGCCTACGAAAGCGTTACAGGACAAAATTACAAGGACGATCAAACCATGTACGACGTTATCTCCCTTACCGTTATCCCAACTTATCGAGATTTTATTACGGAATTAGAAGATGTTAAAGCAGAAACAGAAGAAGTAAGAAAATTACATGAGCAATATATTGAAGCTGCTAATATACAACAAGATGCATTTAGCATCATTTTAACAGCCCTTGAGAATCAGAGTCATGAAAAAATGAGTGAGGCAAACGCAAAACTTGCGGAAGCTAGGAAGATGTTGAGTGATTATAACAAAGGAATAGAAGACTTAGCAAAAGAACACAATGTTGAATTAAATTGAACAACCATATAAAATACAATTCAAAATTTGCTAATGCTGCATACTAAATGACCATTTAGTAGCTTAGATAATTTAACACGAAGGAAACCTCCCACTATGTTCAGATAAAATAAGAAAACCCTTGTCATGTCAAGGGTTTTCTTATCTATTGGTAGATTACATTTTGATAGTTCTGCAGCACATCGGCAGTCTCAATCACTTTCACTTGTATTTCTTCAAATATTAATGACTCACCGCCAATAAAGTTTATACGAACCCTTATTACTTCTCTTCTATCGCTTCCATCAACTTAAATAAAAATTGATAAATAAACTGATATGCTTCACCAATGGTCATATCTTCTGTAAATCCTTTTACATCGTTTAAGGAGAAATTAAAGTTCCATAGACCATCTTCTGCGCTAAATACCAACGCAAATTTTGCATTTTCTCCTTGTAGTTCAGCTTGTAAATAGCTTCGAATTGCTTTGTCATATTTCTTCTGCAGCTTTAACCCTAATAACGCTTCATATGTACCGAATAAATCATCGACTTCTAATGAAACGGCATCGACGCCAATAAGCTCAAACCACTTCGATTCTAGATAAATAAATTCTTTTTGGTTTGTTTTTAGAAAAGTTAATGGTTGGTGTAAAAATTCTGATGTTTCTACAGCGATAAGATTTTCAAATTCTTTATCGGAACGCTCAATATAAGCGTCGGTAAAGCGCGCGTCTGCATCCTTTTCTACGATCGTCATGCCTCCTTCAAGCAATTGATGCTTTTCTACATATTCTTTCTCTTCTTTATGTAAGGCAACCTGGTCACCCTTGAATGTCTTAATATGTTGTTCAATCTGGGTTTTTAGCATATTTTTATTCCTCCTGATGGTATCAATCTCTTCTAGTATGAATCATTCATCGCTCAGTGTCCAATCTGGTTTAGGCACGGGGATATTGCTCTAGTCCTTCAGATATTTAAGTAGATTTTTAAGAATTTGTTTATACGCTCTAAATAAAAAGCAGGAGGAGAAATATGCGTTCAACTAATATCAGTCGTACCGTTATTTAAACGCTTTCATGGTCTCTTTTTATTTTTGTGTGCCTTTATCATTGTTTGTGGTAGGTTTGACTTGGTGATTTATGGGTACTTATGGAAGAGTGCAATTAACAACAGTTCAAGCAGGCACTTCGAGAAGCTATGCTCTTATAGGTATGATGTGCGATGCTTTTTAGTTCAACTTCCACCAGTGATGGATGAAGAAAAACCTCCACTGATGGAAGACATTAAAATCTTTTCTTTTCGATGAACGAACGTTTTATATAAAAACACAGCTCCCTCTTACATTACGGATTGTTTGTCCGGAATGTCCAAACCTTTGAACGAGTCTGGCCGTTATACTTGTCAGACACCTCTACATACCATCCGTATTCTCGATTTTTCTCAAGACCTGTCCACACCATTTCTGCCATTTGTTGATTCGCTACATCCTTTACTTCACCAATTTTTTCATCAGTATATATATTAACTTCAAATAAATCGGTGGAGACCACTTTTTCTTTCGGTGTTAAATCTGTCTCTATGACAAATTCATCTTTGCCAGGATAGTTTTTCCGATTGTAGTAGTTATATCGATTAAGATATGGAGAATACGTTTTCATATAGATTTTATTCTCTACAGGATCAACCTGCATCATGCGCAAAAATCCTTGTCCACCTTCTGCCCCGCCTTGATAGTCCGCAAGCATTTGATATACTTTTCGGTCAATGACACCATCTTGATTATCGTCTATTTCATTAATTAATGTTTCACTGTCATGGTAATGGCCGGATAATACGACAATGACATTTTTATTCGGTAAGACAACATCGTTATAAATTTTCTCTCCAATCGGGCTGCGCTCTCCTGTGACAAGCAAATATTCATGAAAGCTTAAAATGGCTTTTCTTTCAGGATATTTCGCAAGAACTTTATTAATCCAAGCTATATCCTTATTACTTACTCCCCACCCCATATAAAGCATAATAAAATCATTGCCCTTTACACTAATCAAATCATAGTGACCTCGGTTATTTTGATAAGATTCACCATAATAATTTTTGTTTTTAAAACGATTAGCTCCAAAATATTTACTAAATTGATGATAGTCACCTGTTTTATGGCCAACATCGTGATTACCAGCTAAAACACCATAAGGAATTTTTGTATGTTCTAAATAGCGCATATATTCATCTGCATAAGCCCATTGCTTGGACTCACTTGCTCGATCTACAAGATCTCCTGTATGAAATACATATTGAATATTTAGCGCCTTTCTTTGAGCAACAATCCATTCTGTCATATTTTTATAAATATGAGGGTAGCTAGCGCTATAGTATTGTGTATCCGACATCCAAATAAACGAATAATCAAATTGATTAGTCGCTGCAATTTCATCTTGAATCATGACTTGCACTTTTTGATTCTTTACATAGTGAGAACCTTTTACAATACTCTGAAGCTTAAAGTTCTCTTCGTTTTCTGCTATTTTCCAACTTTTGCGTTCCCATTTCGACTTTTCATAGTTCCAAACATACATGGATACTTTTCGTCCAATCAATGACTTACCTTCCCAACGTAATTCCACTTCGTCGTTCTGATTCACTTTTTGATCAAGGGTAATTTCAAAACGCTGATACGGAAATTGATTCGTTGATTTTGTTGTCACATATTTTGAATCAGCATCCATAAGAGCATGTAAAGCTGTAACTTTTTTCTCTCCTTCAGGAATCATCTCTTTTGGCGGCTCATGATCCACAGAATTTTGATAAACGACAACTTTATCCTGTTCGTTTGCTTTATATTGATATCCCTTCATAAAAGAAACATCGAGGGAATCCTTAGAGGGGTCGGATACTTTCACCCCAAGCTTTGGAGCTAATGATATATGATTTGCACCATCTAATGGACTTACAACTTTAGGTTTATCCGGCTTTTCCTCAACAACTTGAAAATGTACATTCTTAGAAGCTTTATTACCTGCTCGATCCACTGCTATAATCTGAAACGAATGCTGCCCTGGTGTAAGTGCTGCTGATGATGTTTGATAAGGCAATGTAATATCCTTTCCATCGAGCTTCGCCGTCATTGTTTCAACACCGGACAGTGCATCTTTCGTTTTAGCATGCAGCCTAATATCACCTTTATATATTTTTCCTTCTTCAATAGACGGTATAATAACAGGTGCACTATTATCGACAATAACGGTTGATTTTTTTGATTTTCCATTATTGATTGCTTCGATTGTATGAGTGCCTTCCCCCACTTTTGTTGTGTCCCAGCTGTACATTTTCGCTTTATATTTATTTTTAGGAATAGAGAACGCAAAATTAACGACTGGTCTCGCTTGTTTGCTGTCACCAATAAACAGTTCCTTTGTCGGATCCGGGTATTTAGGATCATAAATAACGGTTCCATCTTTTAAAACAAGACGAATATTTTTAATATAAAAGTCATCCCGGTTTTGTTCAGAGTGTCGATCGAATGGAGACACTTTTGTACCTGAGCGAATGGAAATGACCGTGTTTTCTCCCCTTTGAAAAAACTTTGTATCAATTGGAATCGTTACTGCTTTATATTTATTGATAATATTGTCAAGCGTATGCAATGTTTCCTTCCCAATCGTCACCGCATTTTTAAAATAAAGGTTTACATTTTTAACATCAAAAGCAAAATAAGCGGGCTCTACTAACGTATATGATGCAGCGTTTGTTACATCTTGTTCATCAATCAGCAATCTTGTTTGTGAGAAGTTGTCGATATCATACGCTTTAATTAATACTTTGTCGTGTAATATTTGATTGTTTTTTATATTTAATCGAACACCTGGTTGGGGCTCTTCTTGTTGAATGGCAATTGATTTTGTTTCCGTTTTTGTTTCATTTTCTCCATCCGAAGCTACTACATAATAATCAAGTGAATGCTTTCCGATTAAATTCGTGGAGTCGATTGTATAATGAAACAAAGAATCATCAAAGCTTTCCGTTAAATCAACCGCATGAAACTCTTTTTCACTGTTATTTTTATAAAATAATCGCGCTGTTTTTACAACATGATTATCTTTTATATCGAATTTTAATGAAAGATCCTTCATTTCAGAAAGCGGTGCTTCGTAGCTTGAAAGGTCTTCAATGACTGGCTTGAGTGTATCCTCAACTGGGATTACCTTTTGAGATGGCACTTGTCTTTTAGATACTCTCCCTGGTGTCCCCAGCTTTTTCCTGCTGCTATATTTTTTCATTAAGAGATCACCAGGTTTTTTGGGAAAAGAGTAGAGAATGGCTTTGTTTTTTTTCACGTCTTTCTTGTTCCCTTGATTATAAAAAGCAATTGAAACTTCTTTGCCTGTATTCGTTGCAAGAACAATCCCGCGAAGATCTCTATGTGCCATCCCTACAGAATGTATTTGAACGATGTTAACATTTTCAGTTAAATTCACACCATAATGATGATTAAAATCTGCAATCGTTAAATCTTGATTACCAGCATTCATAATCCAAAAAATCATCGTTTCCCCAGAAGGAATCATAAGATTTTCCTTCTGTGGCTTCCAAATAAGGTCAGCATTATACCCTTCAAGGGAAAAACGGTACCGAATATGATAATCCTTTAAATCAATCGCTTTGGTCGTATTGTTATAAATTTCAATGAATTGATAGGCATCAAAATTCCCCGTATTCGTTGAATGTGGCATTAGTTCTGTCACTAATAATTCTGGTACTTTTTGTGAGTCGTATACTTTAACAGCATATTGCTTTGTTTTCTTTGTATTTGTACTATCGCGAGCTAAAATGCGGTAATATACATGCTTCCCGCTATATGTTTCCTGGGGAATGATTGCTGTATATATACTAGAACCCTTTTTTTTCATTGGGCTTTCAATCCAAACATCATTTTTATTCGTTCGATATTGAAGCTGCACATTTTTTAGATTGGTTTCATCGGTCACTTTCGCTTGAATAGAAAGGTCTTCTTTTGCTGCAATTAATTTCACTGGTTGATGCGTAATAACGGGTGCTTCTCTATCAATAAAATATACAGGTTCTTTCGGTACTTGGTTTGTAAGTAAGACTCCTGGTGTAGCTGGTTCCTCAGCTTGCATCACTTTCATCTTTTTTTTATTGATTGAAATTTGAAAGTGAATGCCAGTATTCTTGTTTACATGCTTTGGATGATACGTTGCCGTTGATAGAGCCTTCCCTTCCAAATCAGTCAGTATAAGTGTTTGTTTCGATTGATTCGATAAACCATTTGTTTTGACGGTTGTCAGCTGCTTACTAGATACACTCGTTTCATAATGTTTATTAAAATCGTTCAACGTTAAAGATTGATTCTTTTTATTTTTAATCCATATGACCATCGCTTTTTGTGAAGGAATCGTTTTGTTCTCTGTAAATGTCCATTCAACACCTTCGACAACTAGCCTAAAATGGCGAAGAGAGACAGGTTTATCGCTATTATTGTAAAGTTCAATAAACTCATATTCATCTTGTGTTGTACGGTTAGTTGTATCCACTGCTAGTTCTGTAATAAAAAGAGTTGGATTTCTCTGGCTTCCATTTAGCTTCTTCGCTTCTACAGGAATAGACGTAAATAATAATAAAAACATGATATAAGCTGCAAAAGAGAAATGGAAAAACTTCTTATTCATAGAAATCACCTAATCGTAGAATGTATTTTATATCGTAAATAAACGTCTTCATAAAAAATAAATACTTTGTGACATGTTCACTAAAAAAGCCATGATAAGTAGAAAAATAATGCCTATAACAGTAGTATTAAGATATACGTTTCAAGCTATTAGTGTTTCCTAAGTAAAACAAGAATATAAAAGGATGTTTACCATGAAAAAAATCATTATAATTGGTGCCGGAATTTTAGGAGCTTCGACGGCCTATCAACTGGCAAAAAAGGATGTAGAAGTAATTATTATAGACCGAAAAGATCAAGGACAAGCAACGGCAGCAGCAGCCGGTATTGTCTGTCCATGGATTTCACAGAGAAGAAATCAAGCTTGGTATCAACTTGCCAAAAATGGAGCTCGCTTTTACCCTCATTTAATCAAAGAGCTTGAATTGGACGGAGAAACCGACACAGGATATGCCCAAGTTGGTGCGATTAGCTTACATACAGAGGAAAAAAAGTTAGCAGGAATGGAGGAACGAGCGACAAAACGAAGAGAGGATGCACCTGAAATTGGTAATATTACAAAGCTTGATGCTGGAGCAACGAATGTTTTATTTCCCCCGCTCGCTGAAGAATACGCGTCCGTACATATAAGCGGAGCCGCAAGAGTGGATGGCCGTGCCCTTTGTACCGCGCTATTACGCGCCGCGCAGAAGCATGGAGCAACGCTTATTCATGGAGATGCCATTCTTCAATATGAAGAAAATCGGATTACAGGCATAACAGTAAACGATACATTTATTCATAGCGATGAAGTGATTGTATGTGCAGGTGCTTGGGCAAAACAGTTATTACAGCCATTAGGAGTAGACTTTAAAGTAAGCTTTCAACGGGCACAAATTATTCACCTTTCTTTACCTGACCTAAACACAAATGAATGGCCTGTCGTTATGCCGCCAAGTGATCAATATCTTCTTGCATTCGATAATCATCGAATTGTAGCCGGGGCTACCCATGAAAATATAGAAGAATTTGATTATCGAATGACAGCAGCTGGCTTACAGGAAGTATTTAACAAAGCACTGCACACCGCTCCTGGTCTAGCAGATAGTACATTTCTTGAAGCAAGAGTCGGCTTTCGCCCCTTCACACCAGGCTTTCTTCCTGTAATAGGAGCGCTGCCAAGCTGGGAAGGTATAATTGTGGCCAATGGCCTAGGATCATCAGGTTTGACCATGGGCCCCTATATCGGAGAACAGCTTGCTCAGCTTGCTTTAGGCCTAGAAGTCGAAATTGATTTAAGTCTTTATGATGTGAGCACGGCCTTGTGAAATGTAAAAAGCACTATCNNGATAGTGCTTTTTACATTATGTTATTAAAATTCCTTCTTGGAAAAAGGTAAAAACCATCTTACTCCCCTTTTATTAAAGGGAAACACCTTCATATCCGTAATTAAATGACTGATATAACCGAGCATACAAGTAAGAAACATCCCCTCAATTCCAACAGATGCTTCAAATTGATAAGCGATAATTCCAAAAAAAAGAACCCCAATAATAGAATGGGTATAACTACGATGCGCAACAAAAGAAGCTATAATCATATAAACACCTAATAATAAAATCCAATTTTCTTCTATGTACATACCGGCTGCTACAACTCCGATTCCCGTAAGTGTAAGCATCATTCTCTGAGTTAAGAAAGAAGCTAAAATAATCACACCTACACCAAGTCCTACCCCAATCCACCTCATTACATTAGCATGCTCTAAAAAGCTATATAATAAGATAAGGACACCCATTAGCTGCAATGTCGCTCGAGCAAACTTATAAGAAAACGTAATCTTATTACTAAGCTTCCCGTCCGTATCCATATCCGGTATTAAAGCTGTTACTCCCCCAAGTCCTACAAACATAATGGTTGTCGTCGGATCTGCTTGCATAGCATATGCTACAGCAAATCCCGTTGACGCACCTACTATCATATGTGCTGTACCGTTCAATTCATTAATTCTCCTAATTTTAGATTCCCTCATTATTATAGAACATTAGTTCTCCTTGTTCAACCTTTAATTACTCATCCAACTAACATTCTTCTACATTGGAAAAAGAAGATTTGCTCCGTCACTTTGACATAAGATTTTTTCAAACAAATAGAAAAAGCATGTTTTGATTAATCTTTTTCAAAACATGCTCTTTCTACTTTATTTATATAGTATATCGTCTCTAAGTGAGGCAACTTTCGTTAAAGCTGTATCTATATCAGCTTCTTCAACTCCATAGTGTGCAAGGGCATCATGAAGATGTTTTGCAATAGCATCAAAATGAACTGGCTGTATATTCATTCCTTCATGTGCTTTTGCCATTGACTTTCCTGAATATTGATTAGGACCACCTAAAGCAAAACTTATAAATTTTGTTTGATGACGTCGTTGTTTTTCCATATCTGTATTTTTAAAGAATTCATTAACGGTTTCATCCTTTAAAACCAATTCAGAGTAAAAATAATCCACAACCTTTGCAATAGCTTCCTCTCCGCCAACTTTTTCGTACAATGTTTGTGTCATAAACTCTACACTCCTATTTTGAAATTTGTATAGAAGTATTTTCCTCAATACTTTCATTTTCATCCCACATATTACAAAATTTTTTTGTGAAAATGAAAGAGATTACTGAATAATTAAGCTGATTCCACTCGTATCAGATTTAATTAAGTAGTAAGCCTAAAATAAAGTAAATCAAGCATACTAAAATAGAAAGGAGTGGAAAAAGTATGGGTAAGAAAAAGCAGATAGTAAATGAAGAAGATCTACTGATTGCTGGAAAGACTTTTGATCCTTCTGATTACGAAGGAACGTCTCAACTAGAACAAGGTTTGGCCATTACACATGAACAAGTCGGAGATGATTATACAGAAGGAACTGTGGACCAGCTTTCTAAATAGCCTAATGAATGATTTCTGTGGTACGTACACCAACCCATTCATTTTGTTTTACAGATTTTCCGAATGAGAAAGCTCATTAACAATGCCATAGTACCCTCTAGAGATTGGATGATAGTGAGGTTCAAATGCGAAGTACCATATAAAATCATAAGATTTGTGGTACTTCAAGCATTTGAAGGTACTACTATCTTTATTGATCTGTTTCAATATTAATAGAACTACTCCCACCTACTCACAAGCTGTTGATTTCATTCCCATTTTGGATTATGTAGATGACCTTTCACTAATCTATTCGCCAAAAATGCCCTTTAACTCCTTAATTTATTGATTTGAGCAACTCCTGTTTCCATTG
Organism: Bacillus sp. JJ634; assembly: GCF_036962285.1. Lineage (NCBI taxonomy): Bacteria > Bacillati > Bacillota > Bacilli > Caryophanales > Bacillaceae > Bacillus > Bacillus sp. JJ634. Next base: position 14,326 of record NZ_JBALMU010000136.1, on the reverse strand, counting down.
CAGCCTCAGCCACGGCTTCTGCTACATGTGCCACCACTCTAGGGTCAAATGGATCTGGAATCACATAATCCGGGTTAAGCTCTTCATTAGTAATTAATCCGGCAATCGCATAAACGGCTGCAAGTTTCATTTCTTCGTTGATTTCTTTTGCAGATACGTCCAAAGCACCACGAAATACACCAGGGAATGCAAGTACATTATTAACCTGATTGGGAAAGTCAGAGCGTCCTGTCCCTACTACGAGTGCTCCAGCTTCCTTTGCCTCCTCTGGCATGATTTCCGGCTCCGGATTTGCCATGGCAAAAATAATCGCATCACGATTCATAGAATGTACCATCTCTTTCGTGACGGCACCTGCGGCCGATACCCCAACAAACACATCTGCCCCTACAAGTGCATCTGCAAGTGTACCTTTTTTCTGTTCTTTATTAGTAATAGATGCCATTTCCTCCTTAAAAGGGTTCATCCCGATTGGACGGCCTTCATAAATGATCCCTTTTGTATCACATAAAATGACATCCTTAACACCCATACGAAGGAGCAGCTTAACGATTGCAACTCCTGCAGCACCAGCACCATTTATAACAACGCGAATATCCTCTATATTTTTGGCAACGAGTTTTAATGCATTAATTAACCCCGCGGCGGTTACAATCGCTGTACCATGCTGATCATCATGGAAAATTGGAATATCACAAACCTTTCGCAGCCTGTCCTCAATTTCAAAGCATTGTGGTGCTGCAATATCTTCTAAGTTCACTCCTCCGAAAGTCGGTTCCAATAATTTAACAACCTCAACCATCTTTTCGGAATCTGTTATATCTAAGCAAATAGGGAAGGCATCTATGTCTGCAAACGCTTTGAATAATAAGGCTTTCCCTTCCATGACCGGCATAGCAGCCTTTGGACCGATATTCCCCAGACCAAGTACGGCTGTTCCGTTTGTAACAACTGCAACAAGATTCCTCTTCATGGTATAATCGTACACTTTGCTTTCATCCTTATAAATTTCTATACATGGCTCCGCTACACCTGGAGAATACGCGAGGCTTAGATCCTTTGCATTGCGTACGGGAACTTTTGAATGAACACCAAGCTTTCCTCCATTTTCCTTATGCATTTTTAGTGCTTCTTCACGTAAATTCCCCATACAATTCCTCTCCTTATGTTTAATTTAAAAGTGAATTTTACTTTTCACTTTTTTGATTATTATCATAATCGCGGTGCAATATTTCACTAATAGTAAATATTGTTCTCTATATTTAAAAATATAAGTATTTTTCAAAAAAATGCCAATTATAATTTTGAATTTTTTTACTATTCATACAAATAAAGCAAGGGTGAGCGATTGATCTTCGACCTCTCACTCTCCTTACTTATCGCTCGGTATACGGCAGTTCAGTTATGACGCAGTTGTTCACACTTTTGAGACCGCGTTGACCCCAATAGGGTTTACGAAGTTTCTGTCTAAGATTGGACCCTTAGAAATTATCATACGTTTTCCCGCTAGCCATTTAAAAACAATCCTGCTGAAATCCTTGTAAATACTGGCTTTTCTAACTCATATCTCGAATAAAATGTTTATTTTATCTTACTTAATACACAACTTTGAATAACAACAATATCGTTATAACGAACGTACGTATATGTATCTTTATCATCGAATAATAAATCCAAGTATGGGCAGTTTGAGTTCTGTTATCCGTAACTTCTTTTTTTATTTTATCGATAACTTGGGCAGTATTTACAGTAAGGTCTTTTACCTTACCCTTTCTTTCATCCATTTACACATATCTTTAAATGACTTTTGGTTATCAACATTGTTTAAATTAGAAAATCTCGTCCTCATGAGTTCATCTTTGTAAAAGAATTGGAGGAAAATGAATGGGAATTGTTACTGAAGCAAAATTTCATTTATTTAAAGAAAAAATATTTTCTCTAGAATTGCCCTTATCCGATAGTGATCTTTTAAATTCAACTTTCTTATTACAAAAGGATGAAAAGAAAAAACTAGAGATTTATTACACCCCTTTTGATTACATAAATGAGAATGCCAAGGTGGTTATAGTAGGCATTACACCTGGACTTCACCAGATGAAAAGAGCTTATACAGCAGTTATTGAGAATAGACATTTAAGTGATGAGGAACTCCTTCATCAGGTGAAAAAAAGTGCTAGCTTTGAGGGAACGATGAGAAAAAATCTCACAGCCATGCTAGATGAACTTGAATTACCGAGACATCTCGGCATTTCATCTTCAAGCGAACTTTTTGGTACAGCCAGTCACCTTGTTTACAATACTTCCATCCTCCCATATGCTGTATTTTTCAATCATCAAAATTTTAACGGTTCACGGCCCAATATTTTAACAACCGAAATGCTATTAGAATATATAAAAAATTATTTTATTAAAGATATCTCGACAATGGAAAATCCATTTATTATTCCTTTAGGAGTGAATGTAAGTAAAGTTCTCGACTATTTTTATAAAAATAAACCTATTTTAAAGGGATTCCCTCATCCTTCAGGGAGTAATGGTCATCGGCACAGACAATTTCGGGAAAATAAAGAAGATATGAAAAGACAAATGGAAAATTATTTTACACATAAATCGTTAGGAGGATAATATTATATATTCTTTATTGTCCTTCTTTGTATTCTGTTTGAAAATTCTACGTTAAAAGCTAAAACGATACTAGGTACGGGTGATATTTGATTTTATCTCTTTGTTCTTATAGAATCCGTTTTAAAAAATAAGCTGCTTTCACCCCTTTTCACCGTCAAAGAGAATGTCAGTTCTTTTTTATCTGAACATTTTACCTTCCACTGTTAAATTTTCCAACTTAAAATGCTTGTAGCAACAAAAAAGAAGCCAATCCACCTTCCACTTCCCCTTCGCTCACTATCGCATTGCTACGGCTTGAAGATGGGGGTCTCCTTGTCCCAAAAAAAGACAAAAGAAATTATTAAAAATGCAGATGGGTCCTCAAATAGGTATAAAAACTAAAGGAAAGGAAAATAGAAGGATTTACTTTCCTCTTTTATCTCTTAAAATACATAGAAGGAGGTAGAGTAACATGTACAAAAAAGCAATCATCCTTGTGATGCTCTCATCAATATTACTAGCATTAGTATTGGTTAGAGCTCATACAGCTGCTCCTGTTAATAATACTAAAAGCAATGGTTCCTCTGAATATACTACGGTGGAATACAAGATTACCAATATTGAGGGTAATCAGTACTATGGAAAAGGTGATGACGGAACCGAGATTCGTTTTTCTGATAAAAATATCCTTTCAGGTGATAAAATACAAGTTCATGATAAGGTAATATGCTATTTTGAAAAGAATAATTTAGGTAAAGGATTAGTAAAAGTGGAGAAGAAATAATATCAAGGGGGCCCTTGTGTCCACTTAAAACGAATGTCATTTGCCCGTCCATACTTTTTATCTATAGCGTTCTAGTGTTATTAGAAACATAGAATCTCAATATCCTTTTCATCTATAAATGATGATATTAAAATAATTTATTTAGGAATTCAATCTCGCTTTGGACAGACTTCACCTTTTGTTGAAGTTGTCCTTTTTTTTCAGTGTATTATCAACTGCATATCCTAAATAACTTACATTTGATAACTAAAATTAAAAATGAAGTTTTGATTTCAGTTACGTGCATAAAAAATAACATCCTATTTGGATGCTAAGTTTAATCCTGTTCTATTTAATTCTAACTCTATAATTACTTTTTTTCACTTTAAACACAAATTTATACGAAATAATCCCTGCGTCTTCTTTAGTATTATCAACTACATATCCTAAATAACCTGCATTCCAAGCTTCTCTATCCTTGTCAATTAGAACGATCATCATTTCTTGATTAAGTTTAGAATCAAGTCGTTCATAATGCTTAATGAATGTGTCAATCTTCGTTTGATCTTTAAATTCAGTTTCTCTTAATACTTGACCTGAGTATGCGTTTATATTTTGCATGATATATTTCATCTAACAACCTCCTACCCTCCATATATTAACATAAATTGTAAAATATTTTTAGATATGAGGCTAATTGTCACTAAAATTACATATAGGGGACATAATTTTAATCAAAATAATTTGCTCTTTGAGCCAAATACAAAAGGCGTTTGGCAGAGAAGAAACAAATGCTCAGATTTTAATGGGACTAATCAAACACATCGTTCATCATCGAGGGCAATTAACTATTCTTATTCGTCAAGCTGGGTTAAAACCTTTCGGGGTTTATGGACCTCCAAAGGAAGATTGGGTAAATTTAGGTGTCAAAAATCCTCCACTTTAATAAAAAGTTAAAAGAAATCTAAAAGAAAACGCTTGTTTCCAAGCGTTTTTTGTGCAAAATATAGTGTTGTTTGGGATGAGGTTTAAGATATAAATAATTACAAGATTTCATTTATTTGTTTCGTAAGCTCTTTAAATTTCTTGTCGAGTTCTGCGTACGCTTCATCGTTTGGAGTCATAAAGCTAAGCTTTCCTAAAACTTCTTGTCTTTCTGTTTCAAGCTTTAAACGTAATTCATCGAGGTTGTCTCTTTTTAGAGACACTTCATTCAATTGCTTTTGTATGCTGTTATTCGAAATAACGAGTTTGCTGCTTGTCGTTTTTTCAAGAAAATATCGATCATGCGAAACGACGATTAGTGTTCCGTTATACTGCGCTAACGTATCTTCAAGTTGTTCACGTGAAGGTAAGTCAAGATGATTCGTCGGCTCATCTAAAATAAGCACATCTTTTTCTTCTAGTATATATGCCATCAACTTACACTTTACACGTTCACCCATACTCATATTCCTAATCGGTTCTGTCCAATGAGATGTCATAAATCCTAAATGCTTCATTAAAGTTTGGACTTCCCCTCTTGCCTCGAATGTTTCTTGAAAAAAAAGCTGCTCAGGTGTTTGCTCAAGCGGTAAGTCAAACACTTCTTGCGTTAAATAACCAACTTTTGCAGATGGTGAGATCCATACATTACCCACAAAAGCTTCCTGTCCAGTAATTACTTTCAATAATGTCGTCTTGCCACTACCATTTGGACCTATTACCGCAACCTTCTCACCATGCTGAATCGTAAAATTGACGTTTTTAAATAATGTTCGTCCGTCAAAGGACTTTGTTAACTTCTTAACTTCTAAAAATCGTTTTCCTACCTTGTTGTTTGCTTTCATTGAAAAACGTACCGTATATTCTGACTCAACAGGTTCAGCTTTTGCTTTTTTAAGCTCTTTTTCAAGACGCTTTTGTTTGGATTTGACTTGTGCATCCATACGCTTTGCTTTTACGCGATAGTATTCTTTAACTCCTTCCTTTTTCGTCGATTGTGCATGAGCTTTTTTCGACCAAGAAGTCAGTTCATTCATTTGTCCTTCAATCCGTTCAACCATCTTTTGCTGTTTTTCATATTCACGCTGCTGGGTAAGTCTTTTCTGTTTACGAACCTCCATATAACTAGAATAATTACCCTTATGTTCAATCAGCTTTTTTCCTTCAATCGACCATATTTTTGTTGCAACGGCATCTAAAAAATAACGATCATGCGAAACAAAAATAATCGTACCTTTATAATTCTTCATTTTTCTATTAAGCAATTCTACCCCTTGCTCATCGAGGTGATTCGTCGGTTCATCTAATAGTAAAACGTCTGCATCTTTTGAAAAACCTTTTGCCAGGCGTGCTTTTAGTTTTTCTCCACCACTCAATTGTGAAAAATCATGGGTTGGTACATGCCACTTCTCTAGTAATTTAACTTCCAAAGGAGTCTTGTCTTCAGAAGAATGTGACTCGGTTTCTTGTTCAACCATAACTATTTTTAAGTCTTGTTGCAGCCATTGTATATGTCCTTGTTCCGGCACTAAGTCATCGTTAATTAATTGCAATAATGTAGATTTACCTGCACCATTCTTGCCAATAACACCGATGATATCTCCTTGCTGAACACTAGCATTTAGATCTTCAAAAACGTTAAGATCCATAACTGTATAGCTAATATTAGATAATTTCAATAGTTCTTTCATATAATCTATCCCTCTCTTTAAAGGGAGGATAAAAAAAATCCTCCCCATTCATTTGGAAGGATTAGCCGTACCTTTGCATAATCAAATAAGCTATTTTCATTAATAGCTCTACAATTTATAGAAAATGGGCAGACTAATCCTATTTGTTATGATTTGAAATATGCGATTTCAAATTTTAAAAATAAGATTAGTTAATCATCGTCCACCCATCATCCCTTCGAATATTATTAAAATTAGTATAGCACAAACTCATCTTTAAAAACAAAAGTAAATCCAGTTATATAGAATCTTTAAATCCTAACAACTCAATATGAAATCCATAATTTTTTCTCTAGACTAACGTTAATTATTTCTTCTCTTTTACTTCGTATTTCGCCTCTGTATAGCCTATAACAGAACCATTATTGGGATCATCGTTATTAAATTGAACGACTGATACTGTGTGTATTCCTGGCTTTAACATACTTTCCTGCAAATTCACTGATGTTTGTGTTAGTTCTCCAAACTGTTCTGTATTAGAAAACAGCTTATCCACATACACAAACGATTGTTTGCTTCCATCAAAGTTTTCAGCATCCATGCCAATTTGAATAAGGATATCCTCTTCAGAAACAAATAAAACTGGAGTATTTCCATTTTCAGATGTACCAGCAGCAGTACTTAACATAATTTTCCCATTCCCTTTAGCGGTTGTGTCATTTGGAAATGGATATTTACTCTTAGTAGTCTCTTGAGTTTCATCCTTCTTCGGTTCCTCTGTCGTTTGATTTTCATTAGTGTTATTATTTTCTTCATTATTACTACAACCAAAGACAGACATAAGAAAAAATGATAAAGAAATAGTCATTAAAACTTTAGAAAAATACTTCAATCATTCCCCTCCTCTAAAATTCCCTTTTCATACACGTTAGCGATTTAAAACTAGAGTTCCCGATTAATGGATAAAATATGTTGTCAAGTTGAGACATTAGGAAAGACATAAAAAACAAGACTTTAAGAAATACCTGCATCGAAAATGGATGAAAAAAGAATCAGCCATTGACTGATTCTTTTAATCACCACTATTTGTTTTTTTACATTAACTGAGTTGGAACGTTATCTCCTCAGTGAACCAATGGATTTTCTTGAACCGTATTACAGTGCTGCGAGATTACTTTATCATCCATCTAAATCGACACACAGGATTATGAATAAATCTATTCACGTACAAAAGAAGGCTTAATCGGCAAAATAACATCTACCGTAGTTCCTTGATTAACGATACTGTCTATACCCATTGTCCCTTCATGTTCTTGGACGATTTTTTGGCTAACCATTAGCCCCAGTCCCGTCCCTTTTTCTTTTGTACTGAAAAAAGGTTCGCCAATATTTTTAATCCGTTCTTTAGATATCCCCTGACCCTGATCAATAAATCTAAACAAAATAGAGTCAGCACTGTGCCAAAGAACCTGAATTTTAATGACTCCTCCGTTCGGCATAGCTTCTACTGCATTTTGAAGAATGTTCATATACACCTGTTTCATTTGGTTTCCGTCACAATAGATAAGCGGTAAATTTTCACTATACTCTTGCACAATTTGAACATTTTTCAATAAAGCTTGTGTCTCAAATAAAAGTACCACTTGTTGTAAAAGAAGCCTTCCATCTATTTCTTTCATTTGCGGTGCTTGAGGCTTGGCAAGTGATAAAAAACCCTGAACGATATCTTCTAATCTATCAATTTCAGACAAGATAACATCCGTATACAAGGGGTTATTTGTTTCGTTTTGTAATAACTGAATAAATCCCTTTATCGAAGTCAGTGGATTCCTTATTTCATGTGCTACTCCCGCAGCCAATTGTCCTGCAACGGAAAGTTTTTCTGATTTGCGTATTAATTGATCCGCCTTTTTTCGTTCCGAAATATCACGAGCTACTATAACAAGATGTTCAACTTCATTATTTCCATCCAGTACAGGAGTTCCCCAAGCCTCTACATAGACCCAACCTCCACTAACATGTTTACATCGGAATTCAATGTAGCAAGGTGTCTTCGATGAAATTGAGTTTTCATACTGATTTTGCACATAAGGAATATCATCAGGGTGGACTAAATCAAAAGCTTTATTCCCTTCATATACATCAGTTGGAAATCCCAATATAGTCTCATGAGAGGGCGATGCGTAGCGAACTATACACTTTGTATCCAACACGCCAATTAAATCTTGCATATTTTCTGCAATGAGGCGATATTTTTCTTCGCTTTGACGGAGAGCTTCCTCTACTTCTTTTCTTGCTGTAATGTCCCGAAACATTCCTTGAATAGCCGGCTCCCCATCATACATAATTCCAGTTGCTGTACCTTCCACATAAAAGATTGTTCCGTCAGGACGAATCATTCTATATTCCCAAAGTTCGACTTCACTCTCGTCTCCTTGTGCTAAACATTGTATCCGTTCAAAACCCACCTTTCGATCATCTGGATGAACAAAATCTAAAATAGGCTTCCCAAGTAATTCTTTAGGATGGATAAAACCTAAAACTTTCACTCCTGCTTTGTTCATATATTTAATAATCCCTTGACTGTGTACGACAATCGGTTCTGGAGATAGATTTACTAACCTTCTATACCGTTCTTTACTTTCTTCAAGGGCTTGTGCCGCCTTTTTTCTATCGGTGATGTCACTATACATAGTTAGAATGGCAGAACTTCCGCCATAAGGGATAGACACACTGCCAATTTCAACATCAATCACTTCTCCGTCCCGTGCTATCAGCTTCATTTCTGTTATCGGCAGTTCTTCTCCCACTTCAGTTTGAGCTAGCCTCTTTTTAGAAAGTTCATAAGAATCTGGGTGAAGACAGATGGAGATTTCTTTCCCTACTACGTCCTCTTCCTTTATCGTTTTCAAAGCGCATGGATTCGCGTAAAGAAATTTTCCATCCCGATGAATGACAATCCCTTTAGGAGAATATTCAACTACTTTTTGATATCGCTCTTCACTTTCTCTTCTTTCGGTAATATCAATACAGGAACCAATAACTTCAACTACTTCTCCACCTCTTTGGACAGGACGCAAAGAGGCAAGATACCAAATGCCATTGACTTCCTCTTCATAGGTAACATTCTCCTTGTTTTCCCAAGCTCTTCGATAATAATGGGCTTTTCTTTCTGCTATATCATCAGGTAGAAAATCTCGTAGTCCCTTTCCTAAGATTTGTTCAGGTGTCAAATTCATTCGGTACAATAATTCCCCATCACATAAGGTATGGATAAATTTTTTGTTATATTCAATAAATTTAAACGTCATCCCTTGTTGCTGCCTTAAGGTATCCCGCAATTCTTGACGTGCTTGTTCTAACTCTTCCTCTAACCATTTTTGTCTACTGAATTCTTGTGAAATCCCTTCTCGATGAACAATCTGTTCTATTTGATAAAACTGCTGTATCAATTGATCAGGAGGTAAAGGTTCACTAAATAAATAGCCTTGCCCCATATTACAAAGATTCTGTTGAAGGAAAATTAAATGTTCTTTCGTTTCAATCTCTTCAGCAATCACTTCCAGCTTTAATTGGTGAGCCATTGCAATAATAGCTTTTACAATTGTGGCATCCTTCTGATCTACTCTACAATTACAAATAAAAGATTGGTCTATTTTGATACTATCAATAGGAAATTCTTTTAAATAATGGAGAGGACTATAGCCTGTTCCAAAGTCATCCAAACTAAGCCGGATACCGAGACGTTTTAATTCCTTTACGACAGGAAGAACATCATGAACATTCATCATTATATTTTCTGTAATTTCAAGTTCCAAATATTCAGGAGCAAGTCCCGTTTCTTCTAAAATAAGCCGTACTCTCTCAACTAAATTCGGTTGATAAAGCTGACGAACGGACAAGTTAACAGCCATCACCATAGGGGATATACCGGCTTCCTGCCACGCTTTGTTTTGCTCACAAGCTGTGCGCAATACCCATTCACCTATTGGTATAATCAAGCCTGTTTCTTCAGCAAGAGGAATAAAGTCTAATGGTAAGATCACTCCTTTTTCTGGATGTTCCCAGCGAATCAAGGCTTCTACTCCATTAATTTTCCCTGAATCCAGATGGAGTCTTGGTTGATAACAGAGACTAAACTCTTTCTTTTCAAGTGCAGTCCTAAGATCAGTTTCTAACATACATGTTTGATTGGTATTTTTTGATTCCAGCATTGTAGCACCTCAAATTACCGACCCTCTATCGTTATAACGATTTAACTTAGACGTACGGCATTGCTTCTCTGTTTTTTTTATAAAATTACCTTTTTCGGTAAGTAGTTTTCACTTACATTGTAATCCATGAGTCAAGTTGTAACATTTCTCCTAAGATGAAATATCTAAATGATTACCAGTTCAATATAATTATATAATTTTTTCAGTGCTGTTTGATACTATTCACTATAAAAATAAATCAATTTTCTTTTGCTTGATTTGTCAAACTTATATTGAATAAACATTAGTTCGTCTTCTTCAAATACAGTATCACAAATCAATGAAAAAAGGCTTGATTCTATTTTACTTCGTTAAACTCATATTGAGTATAATTTAAAATCTTGATAGCTTATTCTTTGTTCCTTTTCTAAAAAGCTCGGTTATAGGACGTTGTTGATTTTTGGCTCCTACTCGTGTGAAACCTTGGTCTCACACACCTTTCAGCAAGACCCTCCTCAAAAATAACTATGAAATTTTAGTAAGTTAAGTTCAAAAAAAGAGACTGACTTTTTATAGTCAGTCTCAGGTGACGCAAGGTGCTTCCTTACGTCTTATATATATTATTCAAATAGTAAGACAAGTGTTCCCCATTTTAAATTCAGATAAAATAATAATAATGATTAACTTGTCTAACTTAAAAGGCAACCACCTTAGTTCATTAAATATGCTTTAATGCCTCTATTGCTGCATATTGAGATTCTCGTTCAGTTACATTCCAAAGCGTAAGGGTAGTGTTCTCCACTCGATCTATCGATGGCAAACCATGTTCGTTTATAAATTGTTTATTCGATGAATGTCTAATAGGTGCTCTAATACCTAGAAATTAAAGTTGGTTTCTCATATATTTTTTAGACCACTTAGCTTATTCAACATTAGAATTTTTCGTATACAAATCCATCAACTTTTCAATATACGCATTCATCTAGTCCCTCCATTAACTAACAATAGGCCCTTTGAGAATTACTAGCACTAAAATCCCGCTCTGTATAATGTTCTCGAGAAGACAATTATGATAACATTATAGTCTAAATCACACGAGGAGTGAGCACAAATAAAGCAGATTCAATTAATTAGAGACTTACCAGGAACAAACTTTATAAAAGGAACAACATTTTTCATAATCGCGGAATCAGAATTTTTAGGTATCAAAAATTTTGTTCTCCAAGCTGAAGGATTGCAAGGAAAAATAACCATTACCGAAGAAGAGCTGAAAAATAAATTTGTTCTTATAAACCATTTATCAAGCTTCTAAAAGAACATAATCCTTTTAGAAGCATATTTTATTTACAGACAAAATGTCGATAATTTATCATGCGCTGTGACAGAGGATACATTTTCCTTTATAATACAAATTAGTAAATCATTCACTCGGAGGTTCTTATGAAAAACATCAAATGGAGTAAGCTTATTATTTGTTGGCTGATGATGTTTGCGTTGTTCGTTTCTTTTTCCTTGCCCTCTAATGACGCTTATGCTGCGTCCTCTACAAAGGCTAAGGTGATAACGAAAACATATAAGAGTAAACAATTTTTAAAATATCCTCAAGTCTC
>NZ_JBALMU010000136.1:0-2418 GCF_036962285.1 Bacillus sp. JJ634 | reverse complement strand
TAAAAGCTATAATCAACTAAAGAAAGATATGGAAGAACTTCAAGGAGATCCGCTATGTAAGGAGTACCCGCATGCTTGTCAATATGATTACACAACAAGCTATAAAGTGAAATATAATAAAAACGGAAAAGTCAGTATTCTTATCTTTGATTGGATGTACGCAGGTGGTGCACACGGTTCCGGTTCAGTCACAAGCTATAATTTCAATTTAAAAACAGGAAAGCACTATACACTGAGTAATACTCTTACATCCAAGGCAAAGTATACAAAAGTCACAAAATACGTAAAGAGTTACATGTCGAAACACCCTGATATCTTTTTTGAGGGCTATATATTAGATGATTTTAAGGTAGATAAAAACACTCAATTTTATTATACAGATAAAGGAATTGCTTTAATTTTCCAAGAATATGAGGTAGCTCCTTACGCAGTAGGCAATCCAGTTATTCACGTACCAAGTAAAGTTTATAAATAAGGCATATAAAAAAGGTGCAAATCCGAGGTTTGCACCTTTTTTACATCTATACAGACATGTCACAGCAACTCAAGAAATTCATAAATATCCTCATATAATTGTTCACGTTCTGGGCCTAGCGTTATAATATGGCCAGATTTTTCATACCACTTCAGCTCTTTTTCATATGAATTAACACCGTTATATATATTGTTTACACTCTCTAGATTAATAGTATGGTCTAGACGTCCTTGAGCTACAAACAAAGGAGCAAACACTTGATCTAAGTTTTCCCGCACATCCAAAATAAAATCTCTAATTGTCAAAATATTATTCATAGGAACCTTTTGAAACTCCCCCATTTCAGCCTCAATAGTTTCCTCACTTTTCCCTTCAAACTTTTTATAATTATAAGCGTAATCAATCACACGCTTTTGCATCGCTTCGTCTTTTTTCTGATACATAGGAGAGCACATCGTAACAACTCCACTTACTGAGAAATTATAGGCTAACTTTAATGAAAACACGCCGCCTAAAGATAAACCAACTGCAGCTATTTGCTCATATCCTTGACTTTTTAAAAACTGATACCCTTCTACTACACTTTGCCACCAATCTTCAACATTTGTCTCAATGAGCTCTTCTGGAGTAAGACCGTGTCCCTTATAGAGTGGAGCATAGCATGTATATCCTCGATCATTTAAATATTTCCCGAGCCTCTTCACATCCACTGTATTTCCAGTAAAACCATGCAATAAAAGAACGGCTCTTTCTCCTCCCTTGTACATAAATGGTTTAGGTGTAACAACTTTCATATATAAACGTCCTTTCTTCTTGCCCATTTTGCATATTCGATAAAAGCAGAAAACTGCTAAATTACTTCTTTTTTATCATTTTCCAAGATATTATTTCGATATACTTTTTTGATGACCCAATGTAAAATACTACACCCTATCATTACCTGTCAATAGCTTTCCCTTTATTCTCGACAATTTAAACAATATTAAAAATAAGAAACGTAGGAACTAAAAATATTTGTTTTTATTTGTAGTATTACTATAATAAAAATAAACAACGTAAAATCAATTAAGCCATTCAAATTATTTGTTATAAAGGTGTTCATGATAAACGTAAAAGGGAATCTGGTGAAAATCCAGAGCTCTCCCTGCAACTGTAAATGCTGATGAAATAAGCACAACCCATCGTAATTTATGGGAAGGGTTTAAAATAGGGAGATGCATAAGTCAGGAGATCTACTTTTATTGCATAGTGCTATTTTCTTTGAGATTTGAGGAAATAGGACGAGGGCTCTAATTTTTGAGGAGTTAATCGAAAAAACAAAAAGAAAATTTTAGACCTCTCTATCCAAAATCAACATATTGAACAAGCACTTCAGCCGTACATTAAGTTCAAAAATGGGGCATACATCTATAAACACGATTTCTAAGCGGCTCTTTTAAATGTTTAAATAAAAATAGCCTCTAGGCATGACCTAGAAGCTGTTTTTATTCACTTCTTATTTCCTAAAAAAGCACGTATCATTGTTCCTACAAACATAATACCTGCCCCACCTAATAAAAGAACTAAAAATGTGTTTTTTTCAATAACGTCTAGCGGGTAAAGCAAACTACCAAAAATCAGTAAAGCACCAAGCCCCGATATAATCCAGCCGAGTTTATTCAAGTTGTCTTCATCCTTTATCAAAAGTATTCATATCTATATATCTTACACCAAGTTTACAGAGTTTCAATGATTTCGCCCTCTTTTCTGTTTTAAAAGAAAGGCTATGTTTCAAAATAGTGTTGAAAATTAAGCGATTTTAAGGGAAGCCCTTTCGCTTCTCTTAATTCGCCTTTTAATAATAATGCATAAGCACTTAAAGGTCTTAGTGAATAGGTTACACATAAGCCGTCTCACTTAACAATTCGCTATTTCCGGTTTTTATACAATTGTAATTATAGTTC
>NZ_JBALMU010000135.1:0-36345 GCF_036962285.1 Bacillus sp. JJ634 | reverse complement strand
GAGCTACTGGGACATATAAAAGAGTCAATGTATTCATTATATTCCTAAGGTGAAAAATTATCAATTGAACGACTGCTCCAATTGTAAAGATAGATTATAATAATGGAAATTACATATTGAATAGGATGGTTGAAATGACATTTCGAGAGCGAAAGGGGAAGCAGAAGCGAGTTGCTAAAAAGAAATCGAGTGAAGGCTCTTGGTGGGATATTGTAGTGGAAGTGTTGTTCTATGTACCAGAATTATTGTTAGTACCTTTTCGACTAGTGTGGTGGGGAATCCGAGGCTTGCTTAAATGGATTTGGTAGATAGGTAAGGTTTCTCTATGTAAGAAGATTCTTCATTGCAAAGAAAAAGAGACTGTTAAAACAGCCCCTTCATTTCAGTAACTGGAACAATTCTTCTTTGCTGCGGGGCATCGGTCCTTCATCCCGAAGCAGTTGCTTTTCCAGCAATTGTTGTGCCGTTTCAAATACCCACGGTTTTTCTAAATGAGCCTGATTCAGTAATGCTTCGTTATGAAAAACGGTTACAGGGTCGCCGTGATACAAAATTTCACCAGCGCTCATGACGATGATTTCATCTGCCCATTCATAAGCAAAGTGAACATCATGAGTGGAAAGAATAATCGTTTTATCTCCTTGATGAATATCACGGAGAATGTGCATAATTTGCTTTGAATAATAGGCATCTAAGCCTGCGGAAGGTTCATCTAAAATGAAAACTTCCGGATTCATCGCCAATACCCCAGCAATGGCGACACGCTTTTTTTGTCCTAAGCTTAAAAAATGAATCGGGCGATCTTGCAGGGAAGTCACTTCTGTCTGTTCCATCGCCCATTCTACTTGCTTGCGTACTTTTTCCTGCGCCCAGTCTAAATTCATCGGTCCAAAGGAAATATCTTGTCGTACATTGCCGGAAAACAGCTGTGAATCAGGGTCCTGAAAGACAATACCCACTTGCTTTCTTAATGTCATCAAGAACTTTCGATTATACCTCACCTGTTCTCCCTTAAATAAAATAGAACCTGTTGTAGGCTGTAAGATTCCGTTTAAATGTTGAAATAAGGTTGATTTACCGGCGCCATTGTTCCCTAATAGAGCAATTTTCTTCCCTTTTTTTATGGTGAGAGAAAGATTTTTTAACGCTGTTGTGCCATCGGCATAGCGATGGGTGAGCTGATCGATTTTGAAAAAAAGCTCGTCCATTATAAAGTCCCTCCAAATAATAGATAGACCGCTACGATACTAGCAATAATGGTCGTAATAATTAGCCAATTTACAGCTGAGTACTGATAGTTGTCGTCTATATACATAATGTCCTCTGTGTATCCACGTGAATCCATTGCGATTGTTAGCTCTTTCGCTCGTTTAAAGACGTTAATAAACAAAGAAGAAATTAACAACCCAAGCGAATGCAGCCATTTTTTCGTTGTCATATAGCCCAGTCTAGAATTTTGGGCTTGATAAATGTGTAATGCCGTTTCTAAAAAAACAAAAATAAAGCGATACGTAATTTCTATTATTTCAATGAGTAATTGCGGTACCTTCAGTTTACGCAGTACTTGAAAAATCGCATTAACGGGTGTTGTTAATGTTAAAAAGTATAAACAGCTTATACTGCTCAATACAACAAAAACGAGATTCATTGCTATTTCAATATTGTTTTCTGTGATGAATACTTTCCAATTACCTAACTCCGCAGACCATAGTGTGTCAGGAGTCACCGTTTCAACACTAGCAAACGAAATAAGAATCGTGAATATTCCTGATAAAAGGAAGAACCCTGGAAGAAGCAGCAATTTAATATAATAACGAAGCGGGATTTTTGCCCCCAAAATGATAAAAGCACTCGTCACAGTGAAGGTGATGAGTGAAACAATCGTGTCTTTGACAGTTAAAGCAAACAGGAGAAGGAATAGCGCGAATGTCATCTTCTCTACTGGGTGAATATGCTTTAGACGATTGAAATAGGCATATTTATCGATTAGCAACATGTTTAGATGGGCTTTCTTCTTTTTTTGATTTATTTTTTCCTCTTGCATACCCTATAAAGTAGCCTATGAATCCAGCTCCAATTGCTGCTTGAAGAACGAATAATAAGCTTTCAATTTCCGCGCTTGGCGGCTCCCAGATGTTAGAGAACCAAGGTTCATAGCTTGAATTGATTTCGCCAATGGCTTCTTCTGCTTCACCATCAGCTCCGCCAAATTCAGCTCCTTTTTGAATAAACAGAGGGAAAATCGCTAGGATGACGACGAATCCGAGCATTAATAGATTTTTTTTCATCTTAACGGGCCTCCTTTGTTAGAACACGAAGTGCTTTCAATTCGCTTACATTATATTTTTTTAAGAAGTTCATAACAATAACGGTTAATAGTCCTTCACTGATTGCTAATGGAATTTGTGTTAACGCAAAGATTCCAGCGAATTTAGTGAAAGAAGCCATGAAACCACCAACTTCAGAAGGGAATGCTAAAGCAAGTTGAATAGACGTCATGACGTATGTTCCTAAATCGCCAAGTGCTGCTGCTAAGAAAACAGCTACGGAAAAAGACCAGCCAGCTTTTGTAGCGCCTTTATATACAAGATAGGCAATAATCGGTCCAACAACAGCCATGGAAAAAGCATTCGCTCCAAGCGTTGTTAATCCTCCATGAGCAAGTAATAAAGCTTGAAATAATAAGACGATTGATCCGACGATACTCATTGCAAATGGTCCAAACAGCACCGTACCTAAGCCAACTCCAGTAGGGTGAGAACAGCTTCCGGTAACGGATGGAATTTTCAGTGCGGATAGAACAAAGGCAAAAGCCCCTGACAAACCAAGCATCATTTTTGTTTCAGGGTTTTCTTTGATGCCTTTACGAATCGAGCGGAAACCAAGAACTAAAAATGGGAGGGTAACCGCCCACCAGAAGATTGCCCATTCAATAGGGAGGAATCCCTCCATAATATGCATAGCGGAGGCTTTATTAGGAACGAAAAGCAATAATGCGATAAAATAAAGAACTTTCCAATTCAATGTTTTCATACATGTCTCCTTTTTAATCTTTGTTATTTTGGAAAAACAATCGGCAGCGTTTTACGTACTTTTTTGCCGCTGCCATCACCTCCTCATTTGTTATCCCTGAAGAACGTGAGAGTGTGTCTGAGCTTTGTAAAATTATGTACAAAACAAAAAAGCACTTCTTTCATCCTTGAAAGAAGTGCATAACTGAATAGTAGCAGGACTGTGATTAAAAAACACTGACTAGCTATATATCCGTATCCCCATCCTCGTAGGTTGAAACAGTTTTACTCTTTATGGCAGGTCTCCTGGCTCTGGATCACGACATCATTACAACCTTCCCATCTTAGAGTAGACAGTGGTTCTTACGTAAGTAATGATGCTCCCCATTACAGTGGCGGGACCGCGCCGGACTTGCACCGACTTCCCTTTTAAGCCAAATATCAAAATTTAGCACCGTAAAGTTTATAAAGTTTTAAGATTTCTAGCATAGTGTATCATGAGAGAATTGCTTCTTCTATAAAAATTTTTTTAATGATTGTATTTCAAAAATGGAATATAGAAAAATATTGATTTTTTTAGAAAAAATGGAACAAAAAGCGGAAAATATTTGCTGAATTATTTTCCCTGTATAGGCTAGATTTACATGTAAGTTGTAATTATCTATTTGAAATTTTAAAAAGATGGTATATGATAGGTACAGTTTTACGAATTGAGAGAATATTGTTATTAAATAATTGAATATAAATTATAAATTTAAAAGTGCCCAAAGTGTCATGCTAGGGATAATAGGGAAATCGGTGAGAATCCGATGCAGCCCCCGCTACTGTAACGCTGATGAAATTGTCAATACCACTGGTGCAAACTGGGAAGGGACAAGAGTAAAGAGAAGCGCAAGCCAGGAAACCTGCTTTTAAGTGAAAAAGTAATACTTTTCGGAGGGAAGGGTAGAGGCTGTCAAATATATGGAGCGGCATGTTTATGCTAATGCATGTTATTTTTTAGCTTGTTAAAAACCTTAACTCAAGAGAGTTAAGGTTTTTTTTATTCTCTTCTGCCTAATAGGAGGAAACATATGACAACTTGGAATTTAAAAGGTACAAAGTCTCATCTGCTGATCTGTAACGGAAGTAGTTGCATGAGAAAAGGCGGCGAAGAAGTGACACAAGCCGTTCGTGATGAAATTAGTTTACTAGGATTGGATGAAGAGATTCATACGACACGAACTCGTTGCAATGGACGATGCAAAGATGCTTGTATCGTCATTGCCTATCCAGAGGGTAATTGGTATCGAGTTGATTCCCCTGAAATTGGCCGCCAAATTGTTCGGGATATGCATGAACCAAGCCTTGAAACGCACAAAGTATATCAATTTGTGAACGGAGAAATGTCACCTAATCCAGCAGCTGCTGCTATTGTAGGAGTTTCAAAGAAAAAATAGAATGATGTTGCAAATTGTATGAAAGGGGATGTTTGTATGGCACAAAAAGGGAAACTGTTTGTTGTTGGATTTGGTCCAGGGGACTTTAAACATATTACAACACGAGCTGTGGAAGCACTTCAAGAAAGTGATTTTATCATCGGTTACAAAACATATGTGGAATTGATTCAAGATTTATTAACCGATCAAGCGATTATTAGTACAGGAATGACAGAAGAAGTATCGCGTGCACAAGAAGCGGTAAAACAAGCGGAAAACGGCAAGAAAGTAGCCGTTATTTCAAGCGGTGATGCAGGGGTTTATGGAATGGCGGGCCTTGTGTATGAGGTCTTAATTGAAAAGGGATGGAAGGAAGCAACAGGTGTTGAAATTGAAATTATTCCTGGGATTTCAGCGATTAATTCCTGTGCATCATTACTTGGGGCACCCGTTATGCATGACTCTTGTACGATTAGTTTGAGTGACCATTTAACACCGTGGGAGCTGATTGCGAAACGAGTTGAAGCAGCGGCACAGGCGGATTTTGTTATTGCGCTTTATAATCCGCGCAGTGGTCGTCGAACAAGACAAATTGTTGAAACACAGCGGATTTTACTGAAATATCGTTCGCCAGATACGCCAGTAGGGCTAGTGAAAAGTGCGTATCGCGAGCGTCAGGAGATTACCATTACGAATTTAGCAGAAATGTTGAATCATGATATTGGAATGCTGACAACCGTTGTAATCGGGAATTCATCGACATTCTTATATGACAATAAAATCATTACGCCTCGTGGCTATCAAAGAAAGTATACATTGGGTTCAGAAAAGCAGCCGTTAAAACCGCATCAACGCTTGAAAAAAGAAGCAGAGCCATGGGCGATGGATCAAGAAACAGGACTTACGCAAGGCTCTTACGGAGAAGCCGCTGTTGGGTTGCTGACGAAAGCGCCTGAGAAGAAGAGTACGAGCACTTCTTACGAGGTAGCGTTGGAAGCTTTATCGAGAGTATCTGGTCAAAGTGTGGTTAAGCCAACAACTTCATCGTTCGTTCAACAAAACATAGAATCCATATTTGAACTAGCAGTTAGCCCGGGTGTTGCGAATAAGCAATTTACACCGCAGCAAATGATGACACTAGCACAAGTTGTTGGTGAAAAAGGAACGATGGAATATACGCCGAATCATAAAATCGTATTAAAAATCCCGACGACTGAACCAGATTTAATTACAGAGAAACTGCAATCCGTTGGTTTTTTATTGTCCCCAATTGGCGATGTTGTGACGTTAAAAGCGTGTGATTTCTGTGACGGTGAAAAAGAAGAACCGATTCCTTATGCGGATGAATTGCAGCGTGTACTTGGTGGAATGGAGATGCCGAAAGAATTAAACATTGGGTTTAATGGATGCGGGATGGCTTGCTATAGTGCGGTCATGGATGATATCGGAATCGTCTTCCGCAGAGGGAAATTTGACTTATTTGTAGGCGCCAAACCAGTTGGACGAACAGCTCATCCAGGTCAACCCGTTGCGGAGGGAATTGAGCCGGAGCGCCTTGTTGAATTAATTACAAATATTGTGGAAGAGTACAAGCAGAACGCACATCCTAATGAACGATTATTTAAATACTTCAAGCGTGCGAAAAAGATTCAAGGTTTTCAATATCAAGACATTGCACCAAAGATTCACATAGAGCCAGCACCATGTGAGGATTAATGAATAGGGGGAAATAGTGAATGAAAGCAGTATTGTTTGTTGGACATGGAAGCCGATTAGAGGCTGGAAATGAAGAGGTTCGTATTTTTGTAGACAAGATGATTCCAACAATGGATGAAGGCTTAATCATTGAAACATGTTTCCTGGAATTCGCATCACCTAATATTTCACAAGGGATCGATAATTGTGTGAAAAGAGGAGCTACAGAAGTTGCTGTTATTCCAATTATTTTGCTGCATGCGGGTCATTCGAAGCTGCATATCCCTGCCGAAATTGAGGATGGAAAGACTAAGTATCCAGAAGTGAAATTTACATATGGACAAACGATTGATGTTCATCCAGCAGCATTAGAGATCTTAACCGATCGTTTGGAAGGCATCGGCTTTGATACAAATGCGGAACATCATGACACAGCTGTTTTATTAATTGGCCGCGGTGGCAGTGATGCCGATGCGAATAGTGATTTTTATAAAATTACTCGTTTGCTTTGGGAGAAATTGAATGTGAAATGGGTGGAAAGTGCTTTCATGGGTGTTACGACACCGCTTGTCGATGAAGGGATTGAACGCTGTATCAAGCTTGGTGCCAAAAAAGTGGTTATGCTGCCATACTTCTTGTTTACAGGTATCTTAATGGAGCGAATGGCGAAGATGCTAGAAGGCTACCAGGAGCAGTATCCAAATCATGAGTTTATGTTAGCGGATTACTTTGGTTATCATCCGAAGCTTCAAACAATTTTAAAAGAGCGTGTGGCAGAAGCATTGGAAGGAACATCAAGAGGAACTCAAGATTTAGAAAACTATCGTTTGTATGTCGAGGAGCATGGTGACGCGCATCATCACCACCATCATGACCATGATCACCATCACCATCATCATCATCATGACCACGATCACGATCACGACCACGACCATGACCATGATCATGCACATGAGGTGGAGGCATCAAAATGATTCTGTTCTTGGCGGGCACAAGTGATGCAAGAGAATTAGCGATTGAGATACAGAAAGCTGGTTTTCCGGTTCTAGCAACAGTCGTGACAGAATCAGCAGCGAAAAGTTTGCAAGATGCAGGGATTGATACTCAAATTGGACGATTAACAGCGGCGGATATGGCTGCATTAATTGCTGAAAAGGGATTTCGAGCGGTCGTGGATGCAAGTCATCCATTTGCGGAAGAAGCTTCAAAAAATGCGCTTCAAGCAGCAAAAGAGGCAAACGTTCCTTACATTCGCTATGAACGAGAAAGCCAACGATTCCATGACGACAAATTAACTGTTGTTAGTGATTATGCTGAGGCGGCTAAGCTTGCCGCAGAGAAGCGAGGCGTGATTATGCTAACAACAGGTAGTAAAACATTGGAGATTTTTGCAAAAGAATTAATAGGTTTAGAGAATACTAGATTAATTGCGAGAATGCTGCCGCGTATCGACAATATGGAAAAATGCGCAGAGTTAGGTGTTGAGCAAAAAAATATTGTGGCGATACAAGGGCCGTTTTCAAAGGAGTTAAATAAAGCACTATATAACCAATACGGTGTCACATTAATGATTACGAAAGAAAGCGGAAAAGTTGGCTCAGTCGATGAGAAGCTGGAAGCCGCTTTGGAGTGTGGCATTGAAACGATTATGATTGCTCGTCCAAATGTGAATTATCAAAATGTATATTCGAACTTTGACGATGTGATTAACAATTTGAATAAACAATTAGGGGGAAAATAAAATGGACTTTAAAACAGATTTCAAACCGTTAACAGTTGATCCTGACAAAATTTATGATTATAGCTTTGCTATGATTGCAGAAGAAATGGGACCACATAATTTCTCAGAAGATGAGTGGAAAATTGTCCGCCGTATTATTCATGCATCAGCAGACTTCGAATTAGGAAGAAGCGTTATTATTCATCCTGATGCAATTCGTGCGGGAATCGAAGCGATTCGCAAAGGACGTCATGTTATTGCAGACGTACAAATGATTGAAAGTGGTACAGGGAAAAAACGTTTCCAAAAGTATGGCGGAGACCTGCATTGCTATATTGCAGATGAAGATGTCACAATTGAAGCAAAAAAACAAAATACAACGCGCGCAATTATTTCGATGCAAAAAGCAGTACGTGAAAATGAAGGCGGCATTTATGCAATTGGAAATGCGCCAACTGCTTTATTAGAACTCATTCGTTTAATCAAAGAAGGAATTGCAAAGCCAGATTTAATTATTGGAATGCCTGTAGGTTTTGTTTCCGCTGCAGAATCAAAAGAGGAGCTAGCTAAAATTACTGAAGTTCCTTTTATTACGAATATTGGTCGAAAAGGCGGAAGTACGGTTACAGTTGCGGCACTGAATGCGATTTCTCTTTTAGCTGATCAGGTATAATCATGCAAAAGAAAGCGAAAAAAGACCCGTCGGAAATGAGACATGGCTATACGACAGGAGCTTGCTCAACAGCAGTAACGAAGGCAGCATTAACTGCTTTAATTACTGGTGAGGCGCAGGAAACTGCAACGATTCATTTACCTATTGGGCGTGATGCGACTTTCACGATAGAAAAATGTGAAATGGACAAAGACTCCGTGAGTTGTGAAACGATTAAAGATGCAGGTGATGATCCAGATGCGACTCATCAAGCACTTATTGTTTCGACAGTAAGCTGGACGGATACACCAGGCATTATTTTGGACGGAGGAGTCGGGGTTGGTCGAGTGACAAAGCCCGGTCTTCCTGTTCCAGTCGGTGAAGCGGCGATTAATCCGGTGCCGCGCAAAATGATTTTAACGACTGTAGAGCAGACGTTAGAAGAGTTTCAGATTAATAGAGGTGTAAAAGTTGTAATTTCTGTTCCGGCCGGTGAAGAAATTGCAAAGAAAACATTAAATGGCCGACTAGGAATTATCGGTGGCATCTCGATTTTAGGGACAAGGGGCACCGTAGTTCCTTTTTCTAGTTCTGCCTATATGGCGAGTATTGTTCAAGCCATTAGTGTGGCCAAAATGGCAGGCTGTGAGCATCTCGTCTTAACGACGGGCGGACGCAGTGAGAAATACGCGATGGGGCTGCTATCTGAGTTACCAGAGGAAGCTTTCATTGAAATGGGTGACTTTGTCGGCTTCTCTCTAAAACAATGTAAAAAGCAAGGAATTAAGAAGGTCACGCTCGTTGGGATGATGGGAAAATTCTCAAAAGTTGCGCAAGGCGTGATGATGGTTCACTCAAAAAGTGCACCGATTAATTTTGAATTCCTTTCGGAGCTGGCACGTGATGTCGGGGCTAGTGAAGAGCTTGTGACAGAAGTAGCAAGTGCGAATACTGCTTCTCAAGTCGGTGAGCTGATGGCTGAGACAGGCCATGATGCCTTTTTTGATCACTTGTGTGAAGCGTGCTGCTACTCGTCATTACACCATATTAAAGGTGGAATAGAACTGGGAACAGCGATTTATTCGATGAAAGGACAATTACTAGGAAGGGCTGTTGGCATTGACTCAATCGATGAAATTAATTGGAATCGGGGATAACGGACAAGAAAGCTTACTGCCGCAATATGCACAATGGATTGAAGAAAGCGAAGTGCTTGTTGGCGGTGAGAGAGTACTATCTTTCTTCCCGAATTATCAAGGAGAGAAAGTTGTCGTTAAAGGCGGTTTGAAAGCGCTTGTGGAGAGATTACAAGAAGAAACGCGTCCAACGGTTGTGTTAGCTTCAGGTGATCCGCTTTATTACGGAATTGGCGGTTATCTTTCTAGCAGAATAAATATAGAAGTATATCCATATGTAAGCTCTGTGCAACTTGCTTTTTCAAAAATGGGTGAAAGTTGGCAAGATGCTTATGTAACAAGTGTTCATGGCCGGAGTATGAAAGGACTGGCACAGCGAATTGATGGTAAGGCAAAGGTAGCGTTGCTGACAGATGCTGAGAATAGTCCGAATCGTCTTGCCGAATATCTCCTTTCGTTCGGGATGAACGAGTATCGAGCATTTGTTGCCGAAAACCTGCAAGGGGAAAATGAAAAAGTAGGCTGGTATGAACTCCAAGACATGGTGAATCACGAGTTTTCGCCATTAAATGTTGTGATTTTGAAAAAAGTGGCGGATGGTCCAAGCTGGTCGCTAGGTATTGACGATGAAGAGTTTTCACAACGGAAGCCAGACAAAGGGCTGATTACAAAAAAGGAAATTCGCGTATTAAGTTTATATGCGTTAAACCTCAAGAAAGATAGCATTGTTTGGGATGTTGGAACATGTACTGGTTCAATGGCGATTGAAGCAGCAAGACTAGCTCCAGAAGGGCAAGTATTTGCTGTTGAAAAAAATGAACCGGATTTAGAAAATTGTTTGCAAAATCAACGCAAGTTTCGTACCGATTTAACAGCCATTCATGGAAAAGCACCGCAAGGGCTTGAAACTTTTCCAGATCCGGATGCGATTTTTATCGGGGGAACGGGCGGCGAAATGGTTGACTTAATCCAAACATGCTGTCAGCGCTTGAAAGAAGGCGGAAGGATTGTTCTCAATGCTGCGACCATTGAGAATTTATACCGAGCGAATGAAGCTTTTGCACAAGCAGGCTTTCAAACATCCATTATGCATGCACAAATTTCCCGGAGCAAGCCAATCCTAGGCATGAATCGTTTTGTTCCGCTGAATCCAATTTATATTATTACGGCACAAAGAAAGGAAGAAACGAATGAGTAATCTCGGCACATTATATGGTCTTGGCGTTGGTCCAGGAGATCCAGAATTAATTACAGTTAAAGCGTTTCGCGTAATTCAAGAGTCACCAGTTATTGCTTATCCACGGAAACGTAAAGGCAGCAAAAGCTATGCACATCGAATTGTAGAAGTATATATTCGCCCTGAAGAGAAAGAAATGCTTGGGCTTGTTTTTCCAATGACAAAAGACCAAACCATCTTAGATCGTGAATGGAATGCGACGGTTGAGAAGGTTTGGGAGAAGCTGCAGGAAGGGAAAGATGTAGCTTTTGTAACGGAAGGCGATCCGCTTTTATATAGTACGTTTATTCATATGATGAAATTAATGCAGGAATTGCACCCTGAAGTGGACATTAAAACTGTGCCAGGCATTTCATCCTTTAACGGTTCTGCTTCAAGACTAGGGATTGCTTTAGCTGATGGCGATGATCATGTAGCAATTGTTCCTGCTCGTGATGATTATGAAGCGATGAAAAAAGCGCTTGAAGATCATGACGCGGTTGTATTTATTAAAGTGGCGAAAGTAATAGACTTAATGATTACGGTTTTAAAAGATTTAGACCTTTTAGAGAAAGCCTCTGTTGTAACAAAGGTAACATCTGATGAAGAAGTGATTTGGAAGGTTAGTGAGCTAGAAGGCGTTGAGCTTGAATACTTAACATTAATGGTGGTGAGAAAATAATGAAGAAGATTTATATTGTAGGAGCAGGCCCGGGAGATCCAGATTTAATTACAGTAAAAGGCTTAAACATTCTTCAAACAGCAGATGTTGTTTTATATACGGATTCGTTAGTAAATGAGGAATTGATTGCCAAGGCAAAGCCAGAAGCAGAGGTATTAAAAACAGCTGGTATGCACTTAGAAGAAATCGTTGATGTAATGGTAGACCGTGTGAATGCAGGGAAAATGGTTGCTCGTATTCATACAGGCGATCCAGCTATGTACGGAGCAATTATGGAACAAATTGCGCTTTTGAAGAAGGAAGAAATCGGATATGAAGTGATTCCAGGTGTGAGTTCGGTATTTGCTTCTGCTGCGGCAATCGGTGCGGAACTGACGATTCCCGATTTAACACAGACGCTTATTTTAACAAGAGCGGAAGGACGTACACCGGTTCCAGAGTTTGAGAAGCTAAAAGATTTAGCAAGTCACCATTGTACAATTGCGCTTTTCTTAAGTGCCACGTTAACGAAGAAAATTGTCAAAGAACTGCAATCGGCTGGTTGGAAAGATGAAACACCAGTTGCTGTGATTCAACGTGCCTCATGGCCAGACCAAAAAATTGTTCGTACGACATTAGTGAATCTAGATGAAGATATGCGCAAAAACGGAATTCGTAAACATGCGATGATTTTAGCGGGATGGGCATTGGATCCACATATTCACGAGAAAGATGAATATCGTTCAAAGCTATACGATGCGAGCTTTACACATGGATTCCGTAAAGGAATTAAATCATGATTATCGAATTGCAAGAAGGAATTCAGCCTGTTGTTGTCCAAAAGAATTCTTATGCGATTGTAGCGATTACGAAGCACGGTGTTGAAATATCTCGACGTTTACATACGATGTTTGCTAATTCAGATTTGTACTATATGAGCAAATTCGAAAAAGGTGATGAGGAGCAGAGGCATATCCAGCTGTTTTCAGGCAGTGTGCGGATGCTGCTCCCTACGCTTTTCAAACAATATAAAGGCATTATTATGATTATTTCCCTCGGTGCCGTTGTCAGAATGATTGCACCGATTTTACAAGATAAAAAAACAGATCCAGCTGTTGTGGTCATTGATGATCGAGGGGAAAATGTTATTAGTGTTTTATCGGGTCATCTTGGCGGTGCTAATGAACTAACGCGAGAAGTGGCTGCTGCTTTAGATGCAAGAGCAATTATTACGACTGCTTCTGATGTGCAAAAAACGATTCCTGTTGATTTATTCGGCTCCCGATTTGGTTGGGTATGGGATTCAGCGGAAAAACTAACGCCTGTAAGCGCATCTGTTGTAAATGAAGAGCATGTTGCGATCGTCCAAGAATCGGGTGAGCGTAATTGGTGGATGCATGATACTCCTATTCCGGAATCTATTATTAGCTATCCTTCTATTGCTGAGGCAATTGAAGCGAAACCGAAAGCTGCGTTAATCGTGACTCATCGTTTGTTAACGAAAGAAGAGGAAGTCATTTTAGAAAACGGGATTGTTTTTCGACCAAAGACAGTTGTAATTGGTATGGGGTGCAATCGCGGAACGTCAGCAGAAGAAATTGAGCAAGTGATTGTGGATACGCTAGTAGAACTTCATATTTCTATTAAAAGCGTAAAGGCGCTTTGTACCATTGATTTGAAAAAAGATGAAGCGGGCTTACTGGAAGTTGTAGAGAAATATGGCTGGGAGTTTGTGTATTATCCACCAGTTGAATTAAATACAGTGACGATTGAGGCACCGTCTGATACTGTATTTAAATATACAGGTGCTTATGGAGTGAGTGAACCAGCTGTTCGCTTATATTCAGGAGCAGAGCAATTAGAGCTTGTAAAGAAAAAGTCAGGAAATGTCACGATTTCTGTCGGAGTTATTTCTTTTTAAAAAAGCTATGTTAATCAATATTGTTGATAAAGCGATTTTTGACTTATTTCGTGTGAGACCTCCGTCTCACACGTCTTTCAGCTACAACAGAGTTATATAATAAAGTCTTAAAATAAGAAATGATAAACTTTCAAGGCGTTTTGTGTCTTATGTTTGTTGCTGATTATGGGCACCTTGCGCTTTTCTTAAATGGAGGGACCTTTGTATGAGTACAAGAAGATTAGTCATTGCCGGGACTGGCAGTGGAGTTGGTAAAACGACATGTACAATCGGCATCATGGCTGCTTTGCAACAAAAAGGCTATACTGTGCAAGGGTTTAAATGCGGACCGGATTATATTGATCCTTCTTATCATACTGCGGTTACAGGCAGAGTTTCACGAAATTTGGATAGTTGGATGTTTGAACATGATACGGTACGTGAAATGGTAGCACGAGCAAGTAAAGGAGCCGATATTTCCATTATTGAAGGAGTCATGGGCTTCTATGATGGGAAAAGTCCGTTAGAGAATACAGGCTCAACGGCTGAGATTAGCATGATCACAGAAAGCCCAGTCCTGCTTATTGTAAACTGTGCTAGTATGGCGCGTAGTGCAGCGGCGATTGTAAAAGGTTTTCAAACGTTAGCGACTGGCCCGAATATTGTCGGTGTGATTGCCAATCAAGTTGGCAGCGTTGGACATTACAATATTGTAAAGGCTGCCATTGAGCAAGAGTGCAATGTCCCTGTACTTGGCTACATGAAGCGGGAGCAGGATATCGATATTCCTAGTCGTCATTTAGGGTTAATTCCAGCCATTGAACGAGGCGAGTTAAATCCGTTTTTTGAAAAGCTGGCAAACCTTATTTCGGAAACAATTGATGTGGACCGTCTATATGAATTAGCGGAAACGACGGAAATTGTAGAAGAGCCAACAGGTTTATTTGAGCAGCGTGAAGATCAAGGGGTTTGTATTGCAGTTGCTAAAGATGCAGCATTCAATTTCTATTATCAAGAAAACCTTGAATTATTAGAAGCTTACGGAGCAAAATTGACGTATTTCTCTCCATTAAAGAATGAGGAAGTTCCTGCTGAAGCGGATGGTTTGTATCTTGGGGGAGGTTTCCCGGAAGAGTTTGCAGCTGAGTTAGTTCATCATGAACGTGCAAAAGCATCGATTCAAGAAGCTGTTACGAGCGGCATCCCAACGCTCGCTGAATGTGGCGGCTTTATGTATTTAACAGAATCGATTGCCAGCACTGAAGGTGTGGAGTATCCAATGGTGGGGCTCATTCCTGGAAAAATAATGATGCAGAAGAAGCTGGCGGCGTTAGGCTATCGAGAAATATTCGGAACAGAAGGGAATTTCCTAATCAATCCGAATCAACAAGCAAAAGGTCATGAATTTCATTACTCTACGTATGAAAGAACGGAAGGTTTGCCATATGCGTATGAAACTAAGGGCCGTTTTGGCAAGAAACAAGAAGGATATTTAAAAGAAAACCTTGTCGCGGGCTATACACACTTCCACTTTGCTTCCAATCCAGAAATTGTTGAGCGTTGGATTCAGGCATGTGTCCATCATAAGCGTAAGGTATTGAAGTAGAACATGGTGAATTACTATCCAGCCATGTTGAATCTTTCAGGAAAAAAGGCGGTTGTAATTGGCGGTGGAGCAGTTGCAGCCCGAAAGATTTTGACGTTGTTAGAAGCGGATGCTGAAGTGACAGTTATCAGTCCGAACCTCCATGAAAGCATTATGGAAGTGTTTATAGCAAAAAAAATCATCTGGAAGCAAAAGAGGTTTGAACCGGAGGATTTGCAGGATTTCTTCTTAATTATTGCAGCTACTAATCAAGCGGTAATTAATAGGCAAGTATACGAGTCTGCGAACAGTCAGCAATTAATAAACCTTGTTGACCGTCCTGATTTAAGTAATTTTATCGTGCCAGCTTCGCTTCGAAGAGGAGCATTGACGATTTCAGTCTCTACTTCTGGGGCGAGTCCAGGATTGGCCCGGAAAATTAAACAAGATCTTGCGAAAGAGTATGACGAAGTATACGAAGAATATCTGCTGTTTCTTGAACAATCGCGAAAAAGAGTGATAGAAGAAGTTGCAGATAGTACAATAAGAAGACACATATTACAGGGTTTGCTTGAACCACAATTTTTGGAGTTGACGAGGCAAGCCAATTATAAAGAACGAGAAGCGCGTTTACTACAATTATTGACAGGAGAGATTGCGCCATGAGTCAAGGGAAAGTCTATTTAGTTGGTGCAGGCCCGGGTGATCCAAAGCTGCTTACAGTTTATGGGCTTGAATGTATTCAAACTTCGGATGTAATTGCTTATGACAGGCTTGTTAATCCGAAATTATTAGAATATGCAAAAGAGGGAGCTGAGCTAATCTTTTGCGGAAAATCACCAGGAAGACATCATTTTATTCAAGATGAAATTCATACCCTTTTAGTGAATAAAGCGCTAGAAGGAAAAACGGTGACCCGTTTAAAAGGGGGAGATCCGTGCGTGTTTGGGCGAGGTGCTGAAGAGGCAGAAGTATTGGCTGAGCATGGAATCGAATATGAAATTGTCCCTGGTATAACAGCGGGCATTGCGGCTCCTGCATATGCGGGGATTCCTGTCACACATCGCGAGTATGCATCAAGCTTTGCGATTGTCACAGGGCACGGTCGTGATAGTAAAGGCCAAGACCATCTGAATTGGCCAGCGCTTGCAACAGGTATTGATACAGTGGCTTTTTATATGGGTGTAGGCAACTTAGCATATATTTGTAAACAATTAATTGATCATGGAAGATCGGCTCAAACACCTGTTGCTGTCATTGAATGGGGAACGACCGACAAACAAAGAACGGTTACTGGAAACCTCGAAACGATTCATGATTTAGTCGTACAGGAGAATATTCAAAACCCAGCGATGGTTCTTGTCGGTGAGGTTGTTCAATTACGTGAAAAAATTAAATGGTACGAAAAAATAATAGAAACAGAAACGGTTACACCTTAAAAAGGAGAGATACGACTTGTCGATTATTCAAGCACTGAAAGAGCGGCGCGCGATTCGTAATTATGAGGACATTCCAGTCGAAGAGGAGAAAATTCAGCAGTTATTAGAAGCTGCGACATATGCACCGAATGATCGTCTGCGTGAGCCTTGGAATTTTTATGTGATTAAAGATGAAGCGAAAAAGCGTTATGAAGCATTAGCACAAGAATATTTGCAAGAACGCTTTCCGACTAAGCCTCATTTAGTAGAAAGCTCGCTAAAAGTCGTGACATCGACACCGGTCGTCATTGTTGTAACGGCAGATCAGGTTCCGGATGATTCAGATGCTTCTCACGATAATGTATTTGCAGTATGTTGTGCGATTCAATCGATGTGGCTTGCAGCTGGAGAGCTTGGTCTCGGGTTTGTTTGGCGTACAAGAGGAGTCGGTCTTGTTCATGACGAAAGAATGCATCGGTTTATCGGGTCGCCAGAAAATCAAAAGGTAGTAGGGACGATTTTTATCGGGTATCCAAAAGCCGATCAAGAAGTGCCAGCGACGAAACGAACTCCTTATACAGAAAAAACCGTTTGGCTCTAAATCATAAGGAAAAGGGGAGATTAAGATGGCACGCCAAGGATTATTTTTGATTTATACGGGTGAGGGAAAAGGAAAAACAACGGCCTCACTTGGTGTGACGCTTCGGGCCATTGGCCGAGGAATGAACGTGAAATACTTGCAGTTTATTAAATCCCCAGAGCGCACATATGGCGAGGCATTGGCACTTCGGAAGTTAGGTGTTGAAATGGAGCAATTAGGCATCGGGTTTACATGGACGAAAACACCAGAAGAACATCGAGCAGCTCTAAAGCAGGCTTGGGCAAAAGCGAAAGAAGCGCTCCAAAATCCTGCAACAGATTTGCTTGTATTAGATGAACTCAACAATGCATTAGCGATTTCTAAATTTCCAATTGAGGATGTCCTGCCGCTTGCAGAGGTGGTGGAAGCGATTCGTAACCGCCCTTCTCATATGCATCTCGTTGTAACAGGGAGAAGTGCAGCGAATGAATTAATCGAACTTGCTGATCTTGTGTCTACGATTGATGCGACGAAACATTACTATGAAAGCGGAATTCCTGCTGTAAAAGGATTAGAATTTTAAAGAAGCGAGGTATGTTTATGACTGCAAAAGCAATTATGATTCAAGGAACATCCTCTGATGTAGGGAAAAGTGTCATTTGTACAGCCTTCTGCCGAATTTTTTCTAATGATGGATTACGTGTTGTGCCCTTTAAATCACAAAACATGGCGCTGAATTCATTCGTGACATCAGATGGCGGTGAGATTGGACGAGCGCAAGGCGTTCAAGCGGAAGCAGCACGTGTCGTGGCGACAACCGATATGAACCCCATTTTATTAAAACCAAAGCAAGATATGGTGTCAGAAGTTATTGTTCATGGTAGACACTTTTTAGATATGGATGCGAGAAGCTATCGCAATAACTTTGTTCAAGAAGCGATGCCAATCGTGGAAAAATCCGTTCGTAAGCTGCAACAATCCTATGATGTAATCGTTTTGGAAGGGGCAGGCAGTCCAGCAGAGATTAATTTGAAAGATCGCGATATTGCCAACATGCGAATGGCTCATCTGGCAGATGCAGCGGTTATTTTAGTTGCTGATATCGATCGAGGAGGCGTATTTGCTTCTATTGTCGGAACGCTAGCACTCTTAGATGAAGCGGAAAGAAAGCGTGTTAAGGGCATTATTATTAATAAATTCCGTGGTATGCGTGAACTGCTGGATGACGGAATCCGTTGGGTTGAGCAGGAAACAGGCATCCCAGTCCTCGGTGTTGTTCCATATATTGATGTCAATATTGAAGCGGAAGATTCCCTTGCCCTTTCTTCATTACGTTTTAAAAAACCAAAGCAAAATGAATTTGCTATCGATGTAGCGATGATTCGTTTGCCGCGTATTTCTAACTTTACGGATGTTGATCCACTTTTTGATGAACCGGATGTTGGCGTGCGCCTCGTTAGTTCATTAAAAGAGCTTGGCGAGCCAGATCTATTAATTATTCCAGGTACGAAAAATACAATCGGTGACTTAGCGTGGTTGAAAGAGGAAGGATTTGACCGGGCTATTTGTGAACTTCATGCAAAAGGAAAGCGAGTTATTGGTATATGTGGCGGTTTTCAAATGCTAGGATGTGAATTACTAGACCCTGATGCAGTAGAAGGCAGTGGTGAAAGTGCGATTGGCCTTTCTTTGCTTCCAGTGAAGACCATTTTTAATAAAGAAAAGAAAACAAAGCAAATGACAGGTCGTCTTGTTCAAGCAATCGGGTTAAGTGAGATGACACTTTCAGGTTTTGAAATTCACCTTGGAAGAACAAAAATTGATGCTGCCAAAGCAAGTCCTTTTTTATTATTAGAAGATGGCCGCGAAGATGGCGCCGTATCGAATGATGGGTGTGTCATCGGTACATATTTTCACGGCGTGTTCCATAATCGTCAATTTACGAGAGAGCTAGTTAATCAAATTCGTAAACAAAAAGGGTTGCCGGAAGTGCAGGAAACGGTTAAATCGGATGCCGAGAGAAGAGAAGAGGCTTATAATTTGCTTGCGAATCATGTAAAGCAACATATTGATATGGAACGCGTGTATCAGCTAATAAATCCTGAATTTTCCTTCGAATCATAAAAAAGATTATCTCCTATCCATCTTTAGTGTATAATCAAGCATAATGAACTATACATATGAAACGGATAAGGTGTCTACATTGACTTAAAAGGGAAGTTGGTGAAAATCCAACGCGGTCCCGCCACTGTTATTAGAAGTTTACAGCGAATGCCACTGTAGGTTTATGGGAAGGTGTTGTAAACGGTTTCTAAAAGCCAGGAGACCTGCCTATCCGAACACTTATAATACCTACGCGGATAGGGAAGTGTATGGCGGATATCCATTTATACATAATAGCCATGCAAACACCTCTGATCCTGTAGGAGGTGTTTTTTCTATGTTCAAAAAAGAAAAATGGGGGATAAGCATGAAAAAATTATCTAGTTTGTCAGCTGTGTTAGTACTTTCGGTAGGTCTTATGGCAGGATGTGGTGATTCTTCTAAAGAAGAAAATGCTTCAACTTCTAAAGGGAATGAGCCAACTGCTACCCAAGCTTTTCCGGTGACAATTAAGGATGCTGCGGGTGAAGAAGTGACAATTGAAAAAGAGCCAAAAAAAATTGTTTCCCTTATTCCGAGCAACACAGAAATTGTTTTTGAACTAGGGGCAGGTGACAATGTTGTCGGTGTTTCAGATAACGATAATTATCCAAAAGAAGTAGAGAAGATTGAGAAAATCGGCGGCATGGAGATGAATACGGAGAAGGTGATTGCACTGGAGCCGGATTTAGTGCTGGCTCATGCCTCTAATGCTCATAATGGAAGCGAAGGAATTAAACAATTAAAAGAAGTAGGTATTCCAGTACTAGTCGTTAATGATTCACAAAACTTTGAACAGGTCTATGAATCGATTGAAATGATTGGTCAAGCAACAGGTGAAAACGAAGCAGCAGAAGAACTTGTTCAAGATATGCAGGAAGATTTAAAAGAGATTCAAGAAAAAGCGAAGGCTGTGACAGAGCAGGACCGTAAGAAAGTGTTGATTGAAGTGTCGCCAGCACCTGAAATTTATTCTCCGGGTAAAAATACATTTATGAATGAAATGCTGCAAATGATTGGAGCAGATAATGTAGCGGGAGATCTTGAAGGCTGGGCTAAAATTGATGAAGAATCAATGATTGCTGCTAATCCAGATGTAATCGTTACGACTTATGGATACTACACAGAAGATCCAGTTGCCCAAGTGAAGAGCCGCAGCGGGTGGGAAGATGTTACAGCGATTAAACAGGAACAGATCTATGATGTGCATTCTGATTTAGTTACTCGTTCTGGCCCACGTTTAGTAGAGGGAGTAGAGGAACTTGCTGAAGCAATCTATCCGGAAATTTTTAACTAATAATAAACCTTTAGCTTATATTATTGCCGTTAGTTTTCTACTATTCTCGATGATGGTAGGGATTTCAATTGGTTCAGTTTCAGTTCCTTTTCTCACATTATTTCAGATATTAGGTAAGGAAGTATTCCATTTACCCATTGCAGCACAACCAGATACGATGTTTACGAATATTGTCATGAATATTCGCTTGCCGCGTGTGTTGTTAGCGGGCTTAGTAGGGGCATCTCTCGCTATTGCGGGAGCTGCCTTTCAAGGTTTGTTGCGCAACCCGCTTGCGGATCCATATACATTAGGGGTCTCTTCAGGCGCATCTGTTGGAGCCGTTGCGACGATTTTTCTTGGACTTTCTATACCTGTTTTAGGTAGCTTTACACTTCCGATATTGAGCGTAATCTTTTCGGTCGTCACGATTTTTTGTGTACTTCTTTTTGCTAAAAAAATGGATCGATCGATGAAGGTTGAAACGATTATTTTAACAGGGATTATTTTTAGTTCGTTTTTAAGTGCGTTCATTTCGCTCATGATTGCGTTAACAGGTGAGGAATTACGTCAAATTATCGGCTGGCTCATGGGGAGTGTGTCGATGCGCGGTTGGAACTATATTGTAATTATCCTGCCGTTTTTCGTTATCGGTTCACTGATTTTAATGATGAATACTCAGGAACTAAATGCTATGACATTTGGGGAAAATCGGGCGAAGCATTTAGGTGTGAATGTACAAAGACGGAAGTTAACCATTTTAATAGCAGGTTCTGTTTTAACCGGAGCTGCTGTTGCTGTATCAGGGACGATTGGCTTTGTGGGTCTCGTTATTCCTCATATTATTCGGCAAATTTGGGGACCAGATCATAAACATTTATTGCCGTTATCGTTACTCATCGGCAGTGGTTTTTTAATATTAGCTGATTTGGTCGCAAGGATGGTTATATCACCATCTGAATTGCCAATTGGTGTTATTACGTCTTTAATTGGTGCGCCAGCATTTGCTTTAATTTTACTAAAAAGAAGAAGGCAAGGGGAGAGATAAGATGCTTGAAGTAACGGGGTTATCGGGTGGGTATTATAATCACCCTGTCTTAGATTCGGTTTCTTTTACGGTAAATAAAGGGGAGTTGTTTGGAATACTCGGCCCAAATGGGAGCGGAAAAACAACACTTCTAAGCATGTTAAGCGGCGTGTTAGCTTATGAAGCCGGTACAATTAAAATTAAAGGCAAAAGTCTAAAGGAATATTCAGCAAAGCAATTAGCACAAGTGATTGCCGTTCTACCACAGCATTCTTCGCTTGCGTTTTCTTATACGGTGAAAGAAACCGTTTCACTTGGTCGATATGCCCATCAAAAAGGCCTATTTCATTCATGGTCAGACGAAGATGAAGCCGTTGTTCAGAAAGTAATGGAACAGACAGGGGTAGCCGATTTTAGCGATTATCAGTTTGAACAGTTATCTGGGGGAGAAAGACAGCGTGTATTATTAGCTCAAGCACTTGCTCAAGAACCAGAAATTTTATTTCTAGATGAACCAACGAATCATCTCGACCTTTCCTATCAAAAAGGGCTGCTCGATTTAATGAAGAAGATGGCGCTGGAGTATGAGCTAACGGTCATTGCTATTTTTCACGATTTAAATTTAGCTGGTTTATATTGTGATCGTTTAATGCTGCTTGAAAAAGGCCGAGTAAGGGTGAACGACATTCCAAATGAGGTGCTAAAGCAAGAACGAATTCAGCAAGTATATCGAACAGAGATTGAAAAGCATCCGCATCCAGCGATTCCAAGACCGCAAATGTTTATTGTCCCCGATCAGCATGATTCAGAGAAAGAATCGTGTGTGATTAATGGGGAATATTTAAAGGTTTCAGATGAAATGATTCAATTGCATGCCCCGATTCCATTGCGGACGATGTCTTCAGGAGTGACAGGTTCTGGAACTGGATGGCATCAGGTATTTGTGAATCGTCATGTGTCTCATACATATAGCTGTGAGAATCATGTAGAAGAAATGACGGATTATTTACGAAGTTATGGATTTGAACCGAGTGAAACAGTTGGCATGATGACAGCTGTTTTTTTAGAAGCAGTGTCTTATCGGTTTTTACAGGGAGAAAACTTTTCAATCTTTGTCGTTGTGACGGCGGGAGTCGGGAACGCAGTTGATGCTTCGCTTGCTGATCAACATTCAGATGCGCCAAGGCCAGGAACGATTAATACGTGGATATTTATCAACGGTCACGTAGCTGAAGAAGCATTCATTCATAGCATTGTCACGGCAACAGAAGCGAAAGTAAAAGCCTTGCATGAACTTGGTGTGAAAGATCCAGTTACAAATACCTGGGCAACAGGAACATCAACAGATAGTATATTAATCGCCGCTACACAGCGAGGAGAGAGGCTTCAATATGCGGGTACCATTACGCCGCTCGGAAAGCTGATTAGTCGAGGCGTATACGATTGTACGGTTGAAGCGATTGAAAGAAATGAGCGGGTGAAGCGAACATGATACTAACTCATCTATATGCCATTACATTGGCGTTTTTCCTCGATGTATTGATTGGGGATCCCCCTAAGTGGCCGCATCCGGTCAAATGGATAGGGACGCTTATTAGCCGATTAGATCAAAAGTTAAATACAGGTCATTATAAGAAACAAAAAGGCATGGTTATGCTAGTGATTGTTTTGTTGCTAGCATTTGGATTAACGGTTGCGATTACCTATTTAGCTTACCAATTACATATGATTGCAGGAATCATTGTGGAAGCGATTTTAATTTTCACAACGATTGCTCAAAAAAGTCTTCGTCAGGCAGGGATGGACGTATTTCGTCCGCTTGTAGAGGGAGATATATCAGAAGCTCGTTTAAAGCTTTCTTATATTGTTGGTCGTGATACGGATCAGCTGGATGAAGGTGAAATTGTTCGCGGAACGGTTGAAACAGTCGCCGAAAATACGAGTGACGGCATTACAGCTCCCTTATTTTGGGCTCTTATTGGCGGGGCTCCGCTAGCGATGGTGTACCGAGCGATTAATACATGCGATTCGATGGTTGGTTATCGCAATGATAAATACGGAGAGTTCGGCTGGGCATCTGCTAAGTTAGATGATGTTGTGAACTGGATACCGAGCCGACTAACAGGTTTTTTAATGCTGCTGGGTTATCCGTCACGCTATCATCAGTGGAAAAAGCGCTGGTTGATATTATGGGCAGATGCAAAGCGTCATCCAAGTCCAAATAGCGGATGGACAGAAGCGGCAGTGGCTTCTCTTTTAGGTATTCAATTGGGCGGTCGTAATGTGTATAAAGGCGTGGTTTCTTATCGTGCAAAAATGGGGCAGCCTCTTGTTCCATTAAAAGCCATTCATATTCGTAAGACGATCTCTATTATGCATTTCGCGTCGGTGCTTTTCTTAATACTGCTTTGGTTAGGGGGCTTGATTTATTATGGCATTACCAACTCATGGAGCTAATCCGCATTACTTATATGAAGCGCTTGGAATGGACATGCCTTCATCCTATGTTGACTTTAGCGCGAACATTAATCCTCTAGGCCCTCCTTCTAGCTTACAAGAGCATTGGTCTCGTCTGTTTAACAGCATAATTCACTATCCAGATCCGCATGCTGTGGAGTTGACAAAACCTTTAGCTTATAAAGAGCAGCTTTCGGAACATTCTATTCTGGTTGGGAATGGCGGTGCAGAAATGATTACCCTTGTTGCGCGTTTGTTAGCGGGCAAGAAGGTGCTGATTATTCAGCCTGCTTTTGCTGAATATGCAGAAAGCTGTTACGCTGCGGGCTGTGAAGTGAGTTTTTATCAACTGCAAGAACCGAATTGGGAGTTACATATCGAGTCATTGCGTCCGTACTTGCAAAAAAATGATGCTGTTTTTTTATGTACACCGAATAATCCTACAGGTATTTCCTTCGCGGAAGAATCGGTTCATGAACTCATTGTGGAATGTGAACAAGCGAACTGTATGGTTGTCATTGATGAGGCATTTTATGATTTTACAGAAGATTCTTTTACCTATGCACCACTTCTTGCTCAATATAAGCATGTTATGATTTTACGTTCGTTAACGAAAATTTTTGCCATTCCAGGTTTACGTTTAGGCTATTTATTAGCAGATGCAGAAATGATTCAGCAATTAAAGCCGTATAAACCGCATTGGAGCGTTAATGCTATTGCACTAGAGGCAGGGAAGCTCTGTCTTACTGAAGAGATATATGTAGAGAAAACGAGGGCGTATATCCATGAGCAAAAACAGAAATTATTTTCGTTTTTTGAAGAATATGAGTTTGATGTTTCTGATAGTTCCATTAACTTTTACCTATTAAAAGATTCAAAAGTTAAAGATTCAACGGCGATGTTGAAATTTTTATTAAGCCGAGGGATTATCCCGCGCCACACGTATAATTTTCCAGGATTAGATGGGAGATGGCTTCGTTTCGCGATTAAAAGTAAACGGGATAATGAAGTATTGATGGAGGGATTACGTGAATGGCGAAAGCAGCACTCTACTTTATAACAGGTGGCGTCAGAAGTGGAAAGAGCCGCTTTGCCGAACAAACTGCGCAAGAATGGGCTATAGAGCAACATGCCACTCTTCACTATTTGGCATGTGGACGAGTATTTGATGCTGAAATGGCAGAGCGTGTAAATAGACATCAAGAGGATCGTGAGAACAGTCCGATTCCATGGAAAACATGGGAATTACCTACTGATATTGAGAGAATAGTAGATGGAATCAATCAAGATTCTGTCGTTTTATTAGATTGTTTAACAACGCTTGTGGATAATGAATTATTTACACCGCAAAAGCCGCTTGAAGCGGAGTTTCTAGAAGAGACTTTCATAAAAATTATGGAGGGTATTGAAGAAATTCAGCGTCATGCTGCTTGTTTGATTATTGTAAGCAATGAAGTGATTCAAGAACCAATTTTCCACAACGAATTTTTGCATACATATGCGAAAATGTTAGGCTTGCTTCATCAAGGCATTGTAGAACGTGCTGATGCAGCGTACATGGTTGAATGGGGGATACCGGTTATGAAAAAAGGAGGTGCACCAATATGAGTGGAGTGATTGGGTTTCTGATTAACCTGCAATTCTTTACGGTTATTCCACTAAAAAAAGCACTGCCAATGGAGAAACCATTTATCCATCGCGCAATTCAAACATTTCCTCTAGTAGGGGTGTTACTCGGCCTGGTGATGGGAGCTGTTTTATATGCAATGGTTGAATGGACTCCGTTTTCAACGCTTTCAATCGCTTTTGTTCTTTGGTTATTAACGATTGTGTTAACCGGTGGTCTGCATCTTGACGGCTGGATTGATACGAGCGATGCGTTTTTTTCCTATCAGGATAAAGAACGACGTTTAGAGATTATGAAAGATTCGCGTACAGGTGCTTTCGGTGTCATTTCAGTTATTGTGCTGCTGGCTATGCGTTTCTTATTTATTTATGAGATTGTTGACCGCCTAACGATTTGGAGTTATTTTCTCATCATTATTATGCCGTTTTTAAGCAAGTGCGTGATGGGCTATTTGCTTTGTAAAATGCCGCTGGCTAAACAAGAAGGCTTAGGGGCTTTTTTTCAGAGTGCTGCTCGCAAAAATAGTCTGTACGTTTATTGGTTATATTTACTGGCAAGTGCTGTAATAGCCTTTGTATTAGGAACGAAAATCGGTATTTTACTAATGATCCTTATGATAGCAACGGGTTTATTTTTGCTATTCCTTAAGAAGAAAATTGTGCAGTGGTATGGCGGAATCACTGGAGACGTATTAGGTGCATCAGTGGAAGGAGTGGAATTGTGGTTATGGTTCATTCTATGGCTATTACATTACTTCGTCACGGGCTAACAGAGGCTAACGAGCGCAAGGCCTATCTTGGTTGGACAGATTCTCCTTTAAGTGAAGGCGGCAAGGCAGACATTCAGGCACTAGCCGGCTGTTTTGATACATATGAACATGTCATTTCCAGCGATTTGCCTCGTTGTGTAACAACGGCACAGCTCCTATTTCCGACTGCTTCTATTATATCAGACTCCGCTTTTCGTGAAATGAATTGGGGGCTTTGGGAAGGAAAAACGTATGAACAATTGAAGGAAGATTCATACTATCAAACTTGGTTAGAAAACCCGATGAAAGCGGATGTTCCGGATGGAGAAAGCTATCCTTTTTTTTCGGAAAGAATCAGGGAAGCTTGGCGAAATCTTAACATTGGAAAAGCAGGGAATATTGTGATTATGACACATGGCGGCGTGGTTCGCGAATTGTTAACCCGTTATGCTCCTGAAGAAAAGTCATTTTGGGATTGGCAAATTCCGCATGCGGGCGGTTATGAATTATTTTGGAATGATAAAGAAGCATGGAGGAGGGGAGAGCGATGCACTTCGTTACGGGTGGTGCCTATAATGGAAAAGCAAAATGGGTAAGAAACTATTACTCTGAGGAGGCACCGGTGCAATGGATATCTGCTTATCGAGGTGAAGCACTTCCCTTTGATTTCGATGAAGATTTTGTTGTCTTGCAAGGAGTTGAGATGTGGCTTCGAAACGAGGTACAACAGCAAACGGCAGCGGCAATTCGCATGAAATGGCAGGAAATTATCAAACGATGGCGAATATGGGAAGAGGAGAAAAACACGCGTTGTTGTATTATCATTGGAGCGGATATTACAAAAGGGATTGTCCCCATTGAAGCGTATGATCGAACTTGGCGCGATGCTTCCGGCTGGGTTTTTCAAGATATAGCTGCTGCTTCTAGCCGTGTCGATATCATTTGGTATGGAATAGCTCAACAAGTAAAGTAGAGGAGGAAATTTTTTATGAAGATTTACACACGTACAGGTGATAAAGGACAAACAAGTGTGATTGGCGGTCGTTTAGATAAAGACGATATTCGAGTGGAGTCTTATGGTACAGTTGACGAAGTGAATAGTTATATTGGGCTTGCGGTGACGGAGTTAGACCCTGCTATTTTCGCTGATGTATTAGCAGATCTTGAAAAAATTCAACATGAGCTATTTGACTGTGGCGGCGACTTAGCAACCATTTCTGAAAAAGCACCGAAAAAATTAACGGATGAAGCGATTACATATTTAGAAGAGAGAATTGATGCATTTATCGTAGAAGCTCCAGCATTAGAGCGATTTATTTTACCAGGAGGATCAAAGGCAGCGGCAACAATTCACCTTGCTCGTACAGTGACTCGTCGTGCAGAACGATTAGTTGTTGCCCTTGTGAAAACGGGAGCTGCCGTGTCCCCTTTAGCACTTCAATATTTAAATCGCTTATCAGATTATCTATTTGCAGTTGCCCGTGTTATTAACTTCCGTTTAGGTGTGAGCGATGTAGAATATGCGCGTAGTGCGAATGTATTCCGCGGCGGAAAAAGAAAGGAACGCGAGACAGAATAAGCGTTTAGATTAAAGGAGTTCTTGTTTTCTATGGCTAGTAAAACAAATGCGATGCGTCTTCTTGATGCAAAGAAAATCGACTATCAGATGATGGGATACGACAATCAGGATGGCAAAATTGACGGCCTATCGGTTGCTGAGAAAATTGGCAAAAGCCCTGAGTCAGTGTTTAAAACGTTAGTCGCTCATGGTGCCCCGCAGCATGTATATGTCTTTGTCATTCCAGTAGGAGAAGAACTAGATTTGAAAAAAGCAGCTAAAGCAGCGGGTGAGAAGAAGATTGAAATGCTTCATGTCAAAGACCTTTTAAAATGGACTGGCTATATCCGCGGCGGCTGCTCTCCGATTGGGATGAAGAAGCTATATCCAACCTTTGTGGATGATAGTGCTGAAAATCTCGATACAATCATTGTCAGCGGTGGAAAAATTGGTACGCAAATCGAACTAACTGTTGAAAATTTAATCGCTGCGACTGAGGCGAAAGTTGAAGCATTAACGAAATAGGGGCTATCTTATTGGATAGCCTCTTTACTGTTTCCGCGGAATAGTTGACGAGGAGGGGCTATCTAAAATTTTGCCCTTAAACATACTTTTTGAGGATGGCAAAAAAGTAATTGCCTGAGGAGAATGATTGTTTAACTGAATGGGAGGAGTCCTAAGTCGTATAATCAACAATAAAAGCCTATTAAAAAGTGGGCATTCACCTATCTATTCGGTTTTGCATACCCTATCCTGAAACAACACATCTGGTTAAAGAGGAGAGTGTGTTCAAGGTGACAGGAAAAGCATTGCATTACTTTGCTGGGGGAAATACAGCACGAGGCTATTTCAGCTTATACGAATCTAATTTCGCTGAGTTAGAGAAGGTTTTTATTTTAAAAGGCGGCCCAGGGATGGGGAAATCAACGTTAATGAAAAAATTAGCGAATGAATGGCTAGAAAAAGGCTATGATGTAGAGCATATTCACTGTTCTTCTGATCCCGATTCGATTGATGGTGTTATTTTTCCAGCTTTAAAAATTGGGCTTGTGGATGGAACAGAGCCGCATGTCGTAGAACCGAAAGCACCGGGGGCTATTGAAGAGTATGTGAACTTAGGTCATGCATGGAATTCACAGCAGTTAGTTGCGGAAAAAGCAGATATTCTTCGTTTAATGAAAGAACGGCAGGAAGCTTATGAGAGGGCTTACAAACATTATGCTGAAGCGCTGGCCGTTCATGATGAATGGGAAGAAATATATATTGCTAATATGGATTTTGAAAAGTTAAATGCATTAACAGGGAAATTAAAAACAAAGTTCTTTGGCGATATTTTCTTGAATAAAAAGGCAGATGTCCGGCATCGTTTTCTAGGAGCGGCTACACCGATTGGCGCTGTGGACTATGTTCCTAACTTAACGGAAGGTTTGCCGAAACGTTATTTCTTAAAAGGAAGACCAGGTTCGGGAAAATCAACGTTGTTAAAAAAGCTTGCCACGACGGCGGAGAATAGAGGATTTGATGTTGAAATCTATCATTGTGGATTTGATCCAAATAGTTTGGATATGGTGATTGTTCGGGAGCTTGGGATGGCGATTTTTGATAGTACAGCTCCTCATGAATATTTTCCGAGTCGTGAAGGCGATGAAATTATCGATTTATATAAGGTCGCTATTTTACCTGGAACGGACGAAATTTATAGTGACCAAATTAAAGATGTTTCAGCTAGATATCGTGCAAAGATGAATGATGGAACAGCTAGTTTAGCTGAAGCCAAGAAGCTGCACGATGAGATAGAAAAGATTTATCAAAGAGCGATTGACTTTACAATTATTGATGATATTCAAAAAGATATGGAAACGGATATCCTCGATTTAGCAAAAGGAAATACAAGTAAATCGATTTTACATTAATAGAGAATGCCGTATTCTTTTATAGAGTACGGCATTTTTCATTGAGTTGGGGTTAATTACTTCGTTCATGGAAAAAAAACATCGAACCGAACAGGCAAACCGTTACATGCTGAAAATTTTTAAAAAGAGTATAGGAGATATCATAAGGGGACATACTATTGATGTAATTGAATTTTTCCAAAAGTATTCCCCCTTTTCTCCGCCTGTAATCATATTTACAGGCGTTTTTTTTGATTAAAAAATGTACGTTGTAGGTAGTTGAGATAGCTGACAAATTGATGAGGATAGTATAATGTGGTAATTAGGCCTTTGTCTAAAAATTGAGTCAAAGGCCAATTTTCTAATGCGAAAATAGTAGGTAACTATATGTCTGGAGGTAAGGCAAATGCCTTTTTATAATAAGTTTTTTCATCATTATCTACAAGTATCTCGATTCTTTACGAAGAAATTAAATGAACATC
This sequence comes from Bacillus sp. JJ634, assembly GCF_036962285.1. NCBI lineage: Bacteria > Bacillati > Bacillota > Bacilli > Caryophanales > Bacillaceae > Bacillus > Bacillus sp. JJ634. The sequence continues at coordinate 6,144 of NZ_JBALMU010000135.1, read as the reverse complement.
TTTCTAAAATAGATTTGCATCAAGCTCAATGGTCAATTATTTATTATTTACATGAGTTTGGTACAGCAACTCTTGTTGAAATTAGCACTTATTTGAATGTGGAAAAACCAACTATAACAAGAACTGTTAATCGCTTAGAAGAGAGAGGGTTCATTGAACAAATTCCGGGAAAAGACAAGAGGGAACGCCGCATTCAGTTGACGGATCTAGGTATGCATACATATGAGGAAGGTAAAAAAATAGTCGATGAATTTGAACAAAATATTATGAAGGATATTCCTGAAGCTGATCGTGAAGTAACAAGACGAACTTTAAGAAGCTTACAGAGAAATTTAAAGGAAAGTAGTAAATAAAGACAACCCATTAATGGTGGGTTGTCTTAAAATTTATACGTCCACATACGTTCTTCTTGAAGTTGGGAAATGAATTCTACCTCTTTGTTGGCGACTTGTTCTTCCCAATTTGCTAGAAGTGCCTCTGTTTGAGAACGATGTGCTTTCATGGCAGCTAGTTTTTTACTTTGAATAGAACGAATATCATGTACAATATCTGGATTTCCTAATTCATCTAGGCAGTTGTTTGAAAAAGCTACACAATGGAGCTTTGGACGTTCATCTTCCGGCATTCTTGCAACAGCTCGTACAACGGCTCTTCCTGTTGCTTCATGGTCAGGATGCACGCTGTAACCTGGATAGAATGTAATAACTAACGAAGGGTGAAGTTCATCGATAGCTTCTGCAATCATGTTTGTTAACTTTTCATCATCTTCGAATTCAATGGTTTTATCGCGGAGTCCCATCATTCGTAAATCCTGAATCCCGACGGCTTTAGCAGCATCAAGGAGCTCTTGCTTACGAATAACGGGAAGGGATTCTCTCGTTGCAAATGGCGGGTTGCCAAGGTTGCGCCCCATTTCACCTAACGTTAAACACATATATGTAACAGGTGTCCCAGCTTGAATGTGTAAAGCAAGTGTTCCGGCAACAGCAAATGATTCGTCATCAGGATGCGGGAATACGACTAAAATATGTTTTTCCTTTTCCAACATGATCTCTCCTTTCATTCCTTATTCAAAAGGGCTGTAACTAAGCTGTAAGGCAACAGCTAGCTTGCCTGTATAATCAAGTCCGGCTAATAATAATCTACCTGATTGATCCACCTCAAAATGAGTTAAACCTTCTGCGTAAATCCAGCCGATGGAAAGTTTTAAGCCAACTCGGTATGGTCCTTCACCAATGATTTTTCCATGTTCATATTGAACAAGGGCATTTCTAATATAGGCACCTGCTGAGAAGAACGCTTCATTATGATGGCTGGCATATGCTCCATTTGTTGTTTCTAAATGAAGATAAACATCTTGCTTAGCAAAGGAGTCAATGATAGCTTGTACTTCTTTTAAATCAATAGATTTCATCGATTTTCCCCCCCTTATATATGAAAGTGAAAAGGCCGCTCTATATGTTGGAGCAAGCCTTTTATGATGATTCAGATTCATTATTGAGTTACTTTGTTTGGCGTGCCATATTTATGATAAGCTCCGTGATTAACTGGACCTACATATTCATTCATTTTCCAAGAATGACGTACAGCTTCAGTAATGAAGTCTTTTGCCGTATAAATTGCTTCTTTTACTGATTTTCCTTCTGCAAGTTGAGCTGCGATTGCTGCTGAAGACGAGCAGCCAGCTCCATGTGTATTTGTTGTTTCAATTTTTTCGGATTCTAAAATTTCAAACTCTTTGCCATCGAATAAAAGGTCGATTGCTTTATCGTGATCTAATTTGTTTCCACCTTTAATTAGGACATATTTTGCACCAAGCGCGTGAATTTTTTCTGCTGCTTGTTTCATGTCGTCAATTGTTTTAATTGGTGCTGTGCCAGCTAGTTGTGCCGCTTCGAAAAGATTTGGTGTTACAACAGTTGCTCGTGGTACAAGCACATCGCGAAGAGCAACAGCCGTTTCAGGATGAAGTACTTCATCTTCTCCTTTACATACCATAACAGGGTCAATTACGACTCTATCTAATTTTAGCTCGTCTATTTTTCGAGCAACGAGTTCGATGATTTCTACTGAACCAAGCATACCTGTTTTCATTGCATCAATGCCAACAGACAAGATCGTTTCCATTTGTGCTTCTAGTACGTCAACAGGCGTTGGGAAAACGTTATGTGCCCAACCTTTTTTCGGATCCATTGTTACAATCGTTGTTAATGCAGACATTCCGTAAATACCGAACTCTTGGAATGTTTTTAAATCAGCTTGAAGACCTGCGCCGCCGCTAGAGTCTGATCCAGCCACTGTCATTGCTTTTTTCATAGTCATATGTGTGACCCCCTTAGGAGAATTAAAATCTGTATAATATTATACCCAATATCCTTGTTTTAGAATATACCATTATTTCCATTCTGTAAAATGAAGAAGATCTTTGTTTTTGCTTATGAGGATAGGTAATAATGAGAGATAAAAAGGAGGGTAAAAATGATAAACCACGTGTTAGCAAAAGATTGGCAAGTTCTTTTAGAAAAAGAATTTAAAAAACCATATTATATGGAGCTCGAACATTTCTTGGAGCAAGAGTATGAGCAGCATCATGTATATCCGAAGGCTGAGAACATTTATCAAGCTCTTCAATTAACACCTTATGAAGAGGTGAAAGTTGTTATTCTCGGGCAAGACCCGTACCATGGTTCAAATCAAGCGCATGGTTTAAGCTTTTCTGTTCAACCTGAAGTGAAGGTTCCGCCATCTTTAAAGAATATCTATAAGGAGTTGCATCAAGATATAGGCTGTTCCATTCCGAATAACGGTTATCTGATTGAATGGGCTAAGCAAGGGGTGCTGCTGCTAAATACCGTTTTAACTGTACGAGAAGGAGAGGCAAATTCTCACCGTGGGAAGGGTTGGGAGACATTCACGACGGAAGTTATTCGTTTGTTGAATGAACGAGAAAAGCCCATGGTGTTTATTCTATGGGGAAAACCAGCCCAAAGTAAAATGTCTCTAATTGATACAGCTCGTCATAAAGTTTTAACAGCTCCACATCCAAGTCCGCTATCGGCTAATCGAGGATTCTTTGGGAGCAAGCCTTTTTCGAAGACAAACGCCTATTTAAAGCAATGGGGTATACAAGAGATCGATTGGCAAATTTCAAATCGATAAAGGGAAGGGAGGAGCCGGTTGATGAAACGGATAAATTGTATGGCATGTAAGCATTATTTTGTTACATGGGACATGAAATTTCCAAAGGGGTGTCGCGCTTTTCAATTTAAAACACCAAACTTACCATCCCTAGATGTCTTTCGCTCGTCAGGAGAAGTATGCCTAAAATTTGAAGATAAGCGAAAGAGGGGGAAAATCTAGCGTGCACATTGTTTCTGTTGAAGGGGAATTTTTGATATGCTAAATAAGATCCGATAGGCGAGGTGAATAGAATTGCAAATCTCATCGAAGCAAGTGTTAGAAAAGATGGAGGAGCTTGTTGCAAGAGCAAAGCAGGCGGACTCTGAAGAAGCATTAAAAGGATACATAATGGCTGTACAAGCACTGTGTGAGGTGATGGTGAATGAGCAGCCGCCAACTTCTCCACTGCCTATAAGTCAACCCGTGAAGCAGATGACGACTATGCAGCCTATGCAACATACAACAACAGTCCCTATAACAGAGCGAGTAAAGGTAGAAGGGGCTAACGGCAGTTCGTTATTGGATTTTTAAACATAGAGGAGAGAATACGATGAAGCTGTTTATTATTTTAGGAGCGATTAATGCATTTCTAGCGGTCGCTTTAGGAGCATTTGGAGCACATGGTTTAGAAGGGAAAATTCCGGATAAATACTTGAACACATGGGAGAAAGCTGTTCAATACCAAATGTTTCATGCAGGTGGTTTATTAGCAATTGGTTTACTTGCTGGAAAGGTTTCGGGTTCTCTTGTTAATTGGTCTGGCTGGCTGATGTTTGCGGGGATTATTATTTTTTCAGGAAGTTTATATGTTTTATCTGTGACGCAAATTAAGATATTAGGTGCCATTACGCCAATTGGTGGATTAGCTTTCTTGGCCGCGTGGGTTCTTATGATTATTGCGGTCTATAAATTGTAAAAATCAAAAAGCTGGTGAAAGGTTTATGCCTTTCACCAGCTTTTTTTATCTCGGTGGGAAGGAGGATAAACTAGGACCACCTGAAAATGGATATTCATATTCAATTTCTTCATCAAATGTAATGTAGTCTAAGTATACCATTGGAATTAAGTAACGCTTTCCGCTTTGTGGATCACTAAGAATGAGATGGTCACGCCCAGCCGCTTCAATAATCCCTTTGAATACTTTTGCATTCCATTCTTTGTTATTCTCAAAAGTTGCATAAACGGTGGCAAGCTTTCCTTTATTTAAGCGGAGGATATTTTCAATATAAGATTGTTCGACAGGAAGCATACCAGGGACTTCAGGTCCTCCTGGAGGCTGGCCTGTTGGTAAGGGACCCTGTGAACCTGCTTGTTGTTGTGGAAAAGGTGCTTGTTGCTGTTGTTGCTGTGGAAAAGGTGCCTGCTGTTGTGGATAAGGCATTTGCTGCTGTGGCGCAAACCCTTGTTGATATCCTTCCCCTTGTCTATAAGCAGCATCTGGATTTTCAAAAGGCAGGTAAGGACCGCCATAAGGATACCCTCCATAAGGATTTGGGTTATTATTTTGTGACATGGTATTCCCTCCTAATTAATCAATATTTGAAAGGTTTGAGAAACACTTGGGCATTCGGATTATGTCGGTTGGGAAGGCAGTATGTTGTATAACGATTAGTAAGTGATAAGCTGTTAAAATTATCACTATTTCAAATTTATGGAGGAAAGGGTTGGATTATGCTAGAAGAAATTTTAATTTCATATGGCATATGAAAAGCCCTCGAATAATCGAGGGCTCACTTAATGGACTTGCACGTTTCTTAATGTTTAGCCCCAACGGCTTACTGGTCGAGCCGTTTCTGCTTTTCTTGATGTCTAGCTTCAACGGCTAGCTCGCTGTGAAAAAGATGAAAGCCCTCGAAAGGCAAAGAGCGCCTTCCGGGTCTTTCCCTATTTTCTTCACAAGCTGGTCGAGCCGTTTCTGCTTTTCTTAATTAAACATATAGGAAGGATGGAATAGATTCTTCCGTTAAAATATTTCCAACGAAGAACGAACCAAACTCCCCGTAGCGAGCGCTTACTTCATCAAAGCGCATTTCGTATACTAATTTCTTAAATTGAAGTACATCATCCGCAAAAAGTGTAACACCCCATTCATAGTCATCGAAACCGACAGAACCCGAAATGATCTGTTTTACTTTTCCTGCATAGCTGCGGCCAATCATACCGTGAGAACGCATTAAGCTTTTGCGCTCATCCATGCTAAGCATGTACCAGTTATCGTCTCCTTGACGACGCTTATCCATTGGATAGAAGCATACATGTTTAGCTTGTGGCAGAATGGGATATAGTCGAGCGCGTACATGTGGATTTTGATACGGATCTTCACCTTCTCCACCTGCTAAGTAGTTGCTTAACTCAACGACAGAAACATAAGAATAGGCTGGAATTGTATATTCAGCCAGCTTTGTTTTATTGAATTCATTTTCAATCGCATTTAATTCTTCCATTGTAGGACGAGCAAACATAAGCATAAAGTCTGCTTTTTGACCAACGATTGAATAAAGAGCGTGACTTCCTTCATTATTGCTTTGTGTTGTATTCCATTTGTCTAGTAAACCTTGGAATTCTGAAATCGCTAATTGGCGTTCATCGCTCGAAAGCGTTTTCCAAGAAGCCCAATCAATTAGGCGAAAATCGTGCAAACAATACCAACCATCTAGAGTTTGTGCTGCTTCACTCATTACAATCACTCCTAAAGTGTTAAGATACCTTTAATATAACATAGTTTTCATAATAGATTTGTCTTTAAACAATCAATTGACGATGTTCGAAAAAAGTTCATAAATAGAGTTTTCCCATTAAGGGAATCATTTAAAACCATGAAAATAGTTTGAAAGCGGTTTAATAAGTATGGAATTTCAATACATCCTAGAGTATTCTTAAGTTATACCAAAAACCATACGTTTCTCGCCATACATAATGAGCAAACAGAGAAGGGAATCGTATACATTAAGGAGGATGTAGCAA
>NZ_JBALMU010000134.1:6006-11790 GCF_036962285.1 Bacillus sp. JJ634 | reverse complement strand
GCGAAGAGGTCACACCCGTTCCCATTCCGAACACGGAAGTTAAGCTCTTCAGCGCCGATGGTAGTTGGGGGTTTCCCCCTGTGAGAGTAGGACGTTGCCAGGCAAAAAATAGTCCCAGAGTAGGGGCTATTTTTTTTTGCCTAACTATGAGAGAATGTTAATATAAAATTGGGTAAAGAAGGAAAAAGAGAAGACTTAATAGAATTATAATAGCGTGGTTGTTATGTTGGTGGTTGGGTGGTTGATAAACCAAGAAAGGTGCTGAAAACGTTGATAAATCAGTTTTTAACAATGAAAGAACTGAAAGAGGCGCTTCCGGAGATCCCTGAGAATAGTTTAAAACGGTACCTACACGAACATGAAGAATATTTGAATTTTAAAAAGGAGCATAATCGTTACCGAATTCATGCTTCAGAAATTGAGAAAATAAGATTAATCAGGCAGTTTTATGCTGAAGGTTTTAAAAGAGAAGAAGTGAATACGAAGTTGGAGGAACGTGGTATACCGAGAACAATTACTATGGATTTAGAGGATACATCATTGGTCTCAATCAACCATGAGCTTACGGATGTTAAGAAGCTAATTAGTTTCTTAGTTCAACAAAATGAACAATTTCGATTGCACCAAAATAGACTTAAAGAGCAGAATGCTGAATTAATTCATGAAATGTATGAGCTGAGGCAAAGCATGGAGGAATTTAGAGAATCACAAAGAATGCATCATGAAATGGAAGCAGAAAAAGTCTCTTATATGATGGATCATTTATTAGCTGCTCAACAATCTCTTGAAGAAGTAAATAATAATAAGGGGTTTTGGCAAAAAATATCTAAGCAGATAGACGCTTGTTATAAATTTTTCTTAAAGGGAAAGGTACAAAAACCAAATGGTTAAAAAAAGAATCAACGTTTCGTTGGTTCTTTTTTTAACGTCAAATTTTATGGAGCAGAGGTGAAAATGAGCCAAAACAAAACTCTAATCATAATAGAACTGAAGTTTTATTTGTTTATCCAACTAAAATAATAATAGCCGGTCCAATAGTAGATAGCAGCCATTGAGATATGCCTTTAAAACAATCTATTTATAGCTTTTCTGAACGAGAAAACGATTAGTCGTGGGGAGTATGTAAATACGCTTATTTGTCTCTTAAATAAAAAATATAATCGGTTGATACGCCCTCATACCCCATCTGTCTAATCATTGCAGCAATGTTTCCTCTATGATACGTTCCGTGATTGACTATATGTTGAACGACTTCAGCGATTTTGTTGTTAAATTGGTCACCTTTCGTATTTTGATAACCAGCCATATCTTCAACATCTTCCATATTGATAAGAAAATCCTTTATCTCATTATGTAAAACAGTAGATGCTTTTACAGTATCCTCAATTGTGCTGAATAATTTGGATACAATTTGCTGCAAACTATTTCCTTTCAGCCGTAAATACCATAGTTCATCCACTGCTATCATATGACCAAAGGTTTCAGCAACGCTAGGGAAAATACTGTTCACTTTGTTAAGAAAAACTGCCTCTGGAAGACCTTTTAAATGTTGAATTAACCTATCGTTAGCCCATACATGGTAATCAAATAATTGCATAGTCCATTCTTTCACCAATGATCCCCCTTAACGAAAGTTCTTCATCTTTATAAATTATATTTCTGAATATCAGTTAATAGAATAGCGTGAGTCAAACTCTTTTGTAGATTTTCTGTAGGAGAGGCTCATTGCTGTATGAATAGCTCATTTCTCTTTAAATGGTATGTTCATTTGTAAAGATTTTGTCGTATCAACGGATTAACTGTCGAACCCCTTATTATTTTATGAATCATAGTTTATAATGATGGCTGTTGCCTATGTTTTCTATTTTTTGTTAAAAACGAATAGGGAGTTAAGTTGCGAAAATGAAAGTTTTATCACTTAAAGAGCTGGAATATAGAATTGACGCTGTAAGAACCCGTATGATTGTTGTAGGAAAATTAAAAGGACTTGGCCATCCCGACACGATTAAATCCAGTCAAGAGTTAGATATTTTATTAAACGAATATCAAAAAATTAAAGCAAAATAACCTATCCACAAATTTATTAGTGATTTATAGGTGTTTATAACTATTATTTTATATTTAATCCTTCATATTAAATGTGTTATTATGCCTATTGGGGCAAATTTTACGAAAGTAAGAGACGCAAAGCTACGGACCTAAAGCATTTTTGCCATGGTGGCCGAGCTGCCAGGAATTATTCCTGTATAATTATAATAAATAAAGTGGCATTTTCCTGATTTGCCTTAGTCTTTAAAGAAAGGTATTTCTATTATTGAAGAAGTCTATTTTGCTTGTGGATGATTCTCTTTTTATGAGAACATTATTGAAAAGGGAGTTAAACCCAAATCATTTTACCGTTATTTCGGAAGCCGAAGATGGTCTAGAAGCGATAGAAAAGTATAAGATGCTTTCTCCGGATATTGTGTTGATGGATGTAACGATGCCAAAAGTTAATGGAATCGAAGCTTTAAAAGAGATTATTTGCTTTGACCAACGTGCAAAGGTTGTGATGTGCTCGGTACTTGGTTCGCAGCCATTAGTAATCGAAGCGTTAAAGGCTGGCGCAAAGGACTACATTGTCAAACCTCATTTTGGTAACCTAAATAACACTCTTATTAATTTGTATTAGTTTACATCCAGTTCAAATGGGTGTTTTTTTTATACCCATATGTGGTTAACGTGTGTTATTCGGGGGCGTATCGAGAGCTGAGATTATGAGAATGGACACGCAGGAATATTAATAAATAAAACTCCAAAATGGGATTTTTCTGTTTAAAAGAAGGAAATACGTCACGTTTCGACGAATATAGTTAATATATTTCTTTGGAGGTGTTGGCTATGGCCATTCGTTGTGGAGATTGTTACAGTTTATTAGAGGATCAAGATCATGTTGTGCTAGACGAGTTTAATACGTTAAGGCACACATATTGCGGCTACGATCTTGTTAGCGAGTTGGTCCAAGATGTCGGCACTTATAAAAATATCAAGGAAAAATATCGGTTTTTTAGCGAAGAGGTTAAATAAAAATTGGCGAAATAGTAGAGCGAACCAGGTCCGAACCAGAAAGGGCTAGGAGCACGCTCAAAAAGGCCGACTGCTATTCTAAAATGCTATATTGAAGTAAATAAAAAGAAGAAAACAACGATTCCTCTAACAAGGAAAAGTTGTTTTCTTCTTTTATTATTGTCTGGCCGCCAATTGGAAGAAGGCAAGCTGATTTGGCTTGCCTTCATAATATGGTGAAATATTAAAAGAGTAGCAGGTTTATCCGCGTCTTCCGCCTCTACCGCCTCTTTTTGATTCAGTGTTACGTTTAAGAGATGATAAATTCTCTTCACTATTCTTTAAGAAGCGAGTAATTTTGTCCTCAAAATTTTCTTTTGGTTTAAAATTACTTTTTGGACGAGAGTCTTTTGAATAGCTGTTAGGTCTTCCCTGACGCGGTGCACGTTGGGAATAAGTGGAGGTTTGTCCTTCTGGTTTATCTATAGCTTTTTTGATAGATAAGGAAAGTTTTCCGTCCTTCTCACTAAGCACTTTCACTTCGACTTGATCGCCTACTTTAAGATGGTCATTCACGTCTTTTACATAGCTATCTGCTACCTCGCTGATATGTACAAGACCTGTTGTTCCTCCCGATAATTCTACGAATGCTCCAAAATTAGTAATGCCTGTTACTTTCCCTTGTACCTTACTTCCTACTTCAATGGACATAAAAAAATGTTCCTCCTCAATAATATTCCTACATCTAATTTTAACAAATTAAAGAAGAATATCAATTGTATTTATATTCCTTTTGTTCTTTTTGAAACGATTTTTTGGATGAAAAGGTTATTCAATATCATTATGGCCATTCATATGATGAATTTGCTAACAACAATACATAAAAAAACCCCCACTTTAAACGTTTACTAAGTGGGGTAGTTCTAGTATTAGTTAGCGTATTTCGTATAAGAATTAACCAATTTCAACGAATTTGTTTTTGGATTAAACGTGAAGTTGTAGATTGTTTTGTCTCCACCACGATATTGGGACCAACCTTGCAATTTGTTCTTTCCTGTATACTTGATTGAATTCAAGTAAGTGTCACGAGGCACTTTTACTTTTGAAAGGTTTCCGCTTTTTACGGTATACATCGAAAGCACACCTATATCTCCACAAAAACTTCTTTCAAAATAAATAATTGTTGGAGAGGATTGTTGGTTACGAATACGCACTTTATCATCAGAGCCCGCGGCACATGAAGTATCGCCATTAATGTAGTATTCGCTTCTTAATTTTGTCGATAAAGTTTTTTTGCTTTTTCCGGCATACTTTGTTGCAAATTGATAAGAATAATAGGTTGAGTCATATTCTTTCTTCTGACTTAATGTTGTTACATAAAATGTAGCCTTTTTCATGTTTTGGTCTTTAATAGTGTAAGACTTGGTAGTAGCTGCTTCTGCCGTTGAACTAAAAACGGACGCTGATAATAGTAGAATAATGGCTATTATCATTGATAGGTATTTCTTCATCTGTTTCTCCTCCTTTTATAGTTATATTGTACCTCTATTTATGGGGATTTTGGATTATTATAATGGGGAAATAAGTGAAAATTAACTTTCGAAGCATCGACCTCGCCAAAAATGATATATTGAAAACACAAATATGTTTTAAAAAGGTTATTATGTATAAAATTTACCTATTTAAAGAAGCGGAGAGGGTCGTGCTAAATTATGTCTATACTAAATCATCAAATAGATGTCTCCTTTGAAAAACAGGTAGAGTGGTGGAAAGCAGTGATAGATTCTATCAATGATGGCATTTTGGTCATTGACCAAGAAGGGATCGTTCAACTGATTAACCCCGAATATACAAGAATTACAGGAGTAACCTCTGACATCCTTGGAAAGCCGCTTCGAGAATATCGCCCTGGTGCACAGCTGCCTGATACGCTGGAGGATAGAAAATGTAGAGTGGGCGTATATCGGAAAACGAGGGATAGAGAGTATTTAGTTGATATGGCCCCTATCATCGTCAATGATAAAGTTATTGGAGCTGTCTCGGTTTGTAAAAGTCTAACTGAAGTTCACAGACTTTCTCAGGAACTCAAGAAACAAAATGAGAAGTTAAAACAATTAGAGAGAAAAATGGATTCAATGTATGAAGCGAAATATACATTTGATCAAATTATTGGGAAGGAAGCAGGCTTAAAAGGCGTTGTAACCGTTGCGAAAAAAGTGGCGGATTCTAATTTGCCAATTTTAATTACTGGGGAAAGCGGGACAGGAAAGGAGCTATTCTCGCAAGCTATTCATAATGCAAGCAGCAGAAATGGCCGGCCTTTTATACCTGTAAACTGTGCAGCTATCCCTGCTGAACTTTTAGAAAGTGAATTGTTTGGATATGGGGAAGGAGCGTTTACCGGTGCTAAGAAGGGCGGGAAAGCTGGATTATTTGAAATGGCCAATTACGGAACGCTTTTTTTAGATGAAATTGGTGATATGTCCTATGATCTTCAAGCTAAACTATTAAGGGTGTTGCAAGAAAGAAAGATTCGAAGAGTTGGAGAAACGATAGATCGCGACATTGATGTAAGAGTGATTGCCGCCACACATCGTGATTTACAACATCTCGTACATAAGAATCGCTTTCGTGAAGATTTATTCTATAGATTGAATGTAATCCGCTTACAGGTACCGTCGCTTCGAGAACGGAGAGAGGATATACCGAAGCTAATTGATTCATTTCTTCAATCAGCTT
>NZ_JBALMU010000134.1:5401-5935 GCF_036962285.1 Bacillus sp. JJ634 | reverse complement strand
ATTTCTATATTCTTATGAATGGCCTGGGAATGTCCGGGAGTTGAAAAACGTGATTGACTATGCGACTTGTATAGCCGAGGGAACAGAAATTACACTCCACGATCTACCAGAGTCGATGATAAAACAAGGAGCGGAGTTATTTCAACAGCAACCGAATCGCTCGTTACAGGGAGTAATGGAAGATACCGAACGGAGACTGATTCAAGAGACAATCAACTATTTTGGCACAGGTATTGAAGACAAGAAAAAGGCTGCCAAATCATTAGGCATTTCGTTGGCCACTTTATATAACAAAATTAAGAAATATAATATTGGCTCTTAAAATTTCTAAAATATTAGAAATACATCCATTTCATTTCTAAACATTTAGAAATGAGGTGGATAGCCTAATACCGATACGTAATAAAATATCTTTTCCAGTTACCATTTCTAAAACATTAGAAATAGGAAGCGGGAAAATAGATTTGAAGAAAGTGTTTTTATGGCGCTTTCTTTTTTTATTTTCTTCATAATTTCCCGAAAATCGATATTTTA
>NZ_JBALMU010000134.1:2218-5385 GCF_036962285.1 Bacillus sp. JJ634 | reverse complement strand
TATAGATTAGTAGTTATAAAAAACTAGTGAGGGGTGAGGGGTATTTTAGCATTATTAGGTTTCTTAACTATAGGAATTTTCTTGTTTTTAATTATGACTAACCGTTTATCGGTCTTAATTGCTTTAGTTCTAGTGCCGGTCGTTTTTGCTTTAATTGGTGGATTTGGTTTAGAAATAGGGCAAATGATGTTAGATGGTGTCATAAAGGTTGCTCCTACAGGAATTATGATTGTTTTCGCTGTCTTATATTTTGGATTGATGATTGATACGGGTTTATTTGATCCGATGATTAACAAGATGCTTCAATTGGTCAAGGGGGACCCATTGAAGGTTGTGATCGGGACAGCGGTCATTACGATGCTTGTCGCATTAGATGGTGATGGCGCTTCTACTTTTATGATTACGGTGACAGCTTTACTGCCTCTTTATAAAAGGTTGAAGATGAATCCGCTCGTGTTGGCAGGTGTTGTTGCCTTGGGAGCTGGAGTTATGAATCTTGCGCCGTGGGGTGGGCCTACTGCAAGGGCAATGACAGCCTTAAATACGGATGCTGCTGAATTGTTTCATCCCGTTTTGCCCGCGATGATTGTGGGAATCTTGTGGGTCCTGTTCTCAGCTTTTTGGCTTGGAAAAAAGGAAAGAGCAAGATTGGGAATTATCGATTTGAATGAGGGATATACCGGTATTATTGAAGAGCAAGCTGCTGCTATAGAGGCTAAACGTCCTCAACTTTTTTGGTTTAATCTTATTTTAACCATTATCCTTCTTGTGGCTTTAGTTAAAGTATGGCTGCCACTTCCGATATTATTTATTATTGCTTTCTGTATCGCCTTACTCGTCAATTACCGAAATCCTAAAGAACAGCAGGAACGGATATCGAGCCATGCAGGGAATGTTGTACTCGTTTCTACGATGATTTTTGCAGCAGGGATTTTTACTGGGATTCTTACTGGAACAAAAATGATTGATGCAATGGCTTCTTCCATGGTTTCGATTATTCCTGAATCATTAGCTGGCTATCTGCCTGTACTTGTAGCGATTACGGGTATGCCTCTCAGCTTAGTCTTTACACCGGATGCTTATTATTTTGGGATTCTTCCTATTATTAGTCAAACGGCCACTTCATTCGGCGTGGATCCTATTGAAATCGGTCGGGCCGCTATACTTGGACAAATGACGACTGGATTTCCTTTAAGTCCATTAACAGCGTCTACTTTTATTCTTATCGGGCTAACTGGAGTTCGTTTAGGTGATCACCAGCGCTTTATTTTTAAATGGGCATTTGGAACAACGATTGTTATGACGATCGTAGCGTTACTAACAGGAGCGATTACTATTTGAGGTGATGAAAATGATTAGAATTGGATCTGGGGCAGGCTTTTCAGGAGATCGATTAGAACCTGCAGTTTTACTCGCGGAAAAAGGGGACTTGGATTATCTCGTATTAGAATGTTTGGCTGAACGAACAATTGCCTTAGCACAAAAGCGAAAAAGTCAAAATCCTTTATTGGGGTATGACCCTTTATTAGAAAAAAGAATGGAACGCCTTTTACCGGTCATTTGTAAAAATAAAACTCGAATTATTACGAATATGGGAGCGGCAAATCCTATTGGTGCTGCTGAAAAAATTATAGAAATTGCCCAACGCCTTGGGATTTCGATTAAAGTAGCCGCAGTAACAGGAGATGATGTTCTAAAGTACATTCACTCTGATGACCGTGTTCTAGAGACGAATGAACCTATATCATCGGTTCAACATGTCATTTCAGCAAATGCTTACCTTGGTGTAGAAGCGGTATTACCGGCTTTAGAGACAGGTGCGGATATTATTATTACTGGTCGAATAGCCGATCCTTCCTTATTTCTGGCTCCGATGATTCACCATTTTGGTTGGTCTGTAGATGATGTCGATCTACTGGCAAGAGGAACAATCATTGGCCACTTATTAGAATGTGGAGGACAACTGGCTGGAGGCTATTTCGCTGATCCAGGCAAAAAAGATATACCAAACTTTGCTCAATTAGGGTTCCCATTTGCTGAAGTGGAACCTGATGGTTCTGCCGTGATTAGTAAAATAGAAGGTACAGGTGGATTGATAAATTTAGCGACAACGAAAGAACAGCTTCTATATGAAGTAATGAATCCATATGAGTATATAACACCTGACGTTATTGCAGATTTCACATCCGTGTATATCCGTGAAATCGCTCCAAATCGTGTTGAAATATCTGGTGGAAGAGGGAAAAAGAAACCGGATACGTTAAAGGTGAGTGTAGGCTACCAAGCAGGATTTATCGGAGAAGGAGAAATTTCTTATGCGGGGTCTAACGCATTAGGGAGAGCTAAATTAGCTGGAGAAGTGATATATGAGCGATTGAAAGAGGAAGTCCAGGATCTTCGAATTGATTACATTGGTGTTTCTTCTGTTCATCGGACAACCTACGGACAATCTCTGCCTTATGAAGTCCGGCTGCGAGTTGCAGGTAGAGCCGCTGCTTTGGAAAAGGCGGCAAAAGTTGGAGAAGAAGTAGAAGCCCTCTATACCAATGGACCTGCCGGTGGAGGAGGAGCGCGTAAATATACAAATGAAGTCGTTGGGATCGTTTCTACCCTAATACCACGAAATAAAATAGATGTACAGATTACGATAAGGGAGAGCGTGAAGAATGAAGAAAAAATTGTATGAACTTGCTCATAGTCGTGCTGGGGATAAGGGAAATACGCTTATGTTATCTCTTATTCCGTATAATGAAGAGGATTACTCAATGATTTGCGAAAAGGTTACAGCTGAAGAAGTGAAAAAGCATTTAAAGGACATTGTGGAAGGTGATATTGTCCGCTATGAGGTGCCAAATATATCAGCGCTCCAGTTTGTATGTCATCAAGCCTTACTGGGAGGAGTGACCACTTCCCTAGGGATGGACACTCATGGAAAGAGTTTAAGCTATGCCTTGCTAGAGATGGAAATTGAAGTATAAGAGAGAATATGAATAAGATGTGTATCAAAGAACCGGAGATTTCTTCGGTTCTTTTCTATATTCGAGGAAATAATCTCCATGACTTGTTGAATATTTTCAATCATCTATAATATTAAAAGGTAGGAGAGCTTCGATGAGGGACATTTCCCTGGCTAGATTTCTGGACTATGACCTTCATGACTCTGATGA
>NZ_JBALMU010000134.1:1863-2133 GCF_036962285.1 Bacillus sp. JJ634 | reverse complement strand
AAAGGAAGTATCTGAGGAAAACGATTGTTCAATTAAATAGGAGGGCTGTCCCGAACGCCATTTTTAGGACAGCCTTAATGATTGGGTTGCAATTTACCTTTCCTGAGTCTTTTGATGATGTAGTCAATAAGGTCATTACGATAAATCAAGAAAGCTGATTATAGAACAAAATGAAAGAAGTGGAAACAATGAAGGAAGAGTGGAAAATATTTTTTCAATTATTTTGGATTTTTTTTAAAATGGGGCCTGTCACGTTCGGAGGCGGCTATG
>NZ_JBALMU010000134.1:0-1842 GCF_036962285.1 Bacillus sp. JJ634 | reverse complement strand
AAGAGAAAATGGTTAAAAAGTGAAGAAGTTACCGATGTGTTTGCGTTATCTCAGGCTGTACCAGGAGCGGTTGCCATTAACTCCGCAACTTTTATTGGGAAGCGAATAGGCGGGATAAAGGGTGCTGTTGCAGCCATGCTTGGTATTTCATTACCGACCTTTTTTATTGTGCTAACCTTGGGCATTTTATATTTTTTCTTTCAAGATAATCCAAAGGTAGAAGCTGCCTTTCTAGCAATTAGAGCATCTGTTGTCGCCTTAATTGCTTATGCGGCCATCAAAATAGGAAAAGCAGCCATTATTGACAAATCAACATTAGGCATCATGATAGTGGGTGTTCCGCTCCTCTTCCTCATTCATCCTATATTCGTCATTTTACTTGGTGCTTTAACGGGAATCGTTTGCAGTCTTATTAAAAGAAAATTAGGATATAACATGAAGTTAGAACAAAAGAACGAGGATTATAAAAACCACCCTGATTATTTCATGGGCGCAGGGATTTAAGAAAGGAGGTGCAAGCGATGGTATTATGGGAGCTATTTAGAACATTTTTTGTCATCGGTTTTGTATCGTTCGGAGGCGGCTATGCGATGATCCCCGTAATAGAAGCTGAAGCCTCCCAACACGGATGGATGACAACGCAACAATTCACCGATGTTATCGCCATTGCTGGGATGTCTCCCGGTCCAATTGCAACAAATAGTGCTATTCTCGTCGGATATTCTACAGCGGGCATAGCAGGAGCCATCATATCTACTCTCGGAGTCTTGCTTCCTTCTATTATCTTGGTTCTTATTGTAGCTACCTTTTTTACTAAACTACAAAACTATTCAATTGTTCAATCGATTTTTTATGGATTAAGACCTATTGTCGCTAGTTTAGTTATCTATGCTGCATTAAGTTTTGCTTTTTCCAATAATTTGATTACGATAAATGTTTCATGGCATACAGCAAGCTTATTGTTTATCTTTGGGTTATCACTTGTTTTGTTATTGAAATTCCGGTGGCATCCCATCTATATCATTATTCTTTCTGGGTTAGTGGGGGTTGCTCTTTACTCATAAGAAGAGTAAGGGCAATTCCTCATTAATCCGTATGATATTAGCATTCCCTTCATATGTTTTAAGATAATGATTTGGACAAGGGGATGCTTTTTATGAAAAAGTTAGTTGTTTTACTCTTTTCAAGTGTTTGTATCGGAATTGGTCTAAATATATTTATACTTCCCCTCCATCTAATAAATGGAGGGATATTTGGCATCAGTCTGTTAATCAAATATATTTGGGGCATTCAGGTAGGGCACAGCATGATCATGCTCAATACTCCTATATACTTCCTATCTCTTCTATATGATAAGTCCTATTTTATTAATGCGATTCTTGGATTGGTTTTTACTTCAACAATGATTGATTTGCTAACACCACTAAACGGATTATTACATCTACCAATGTTAATCAGTGCAATTCTTGGTGGAATCACAATTGGAATTGGTGTCGGCTTCATGATTCGACTACACATCAGCCCCGGAGGAATCGATTTATTAGCGCTTTTAATTTCAAAATCAAAAGCCATTAATCCTGGAATTGTTATGTTTCTTATTGATGTATTCATCATAATCGTCGGAATTATTATATTAAAAGACTTTAAGTTAATTTATTCGATTATCACCATTTCCTGTGTTGGGCTATGTGTTGGACTGCTCAATACGTTTAGGTCTATAAACTTTTATGTACGATAAAGAAAAGGAGAGTTGTTCATTTGGAAAAATGATTGGCTCTCCTTTTTCACTGTTAAAATTTAATGTTGACTTATACTTATCGATACAGTATTATATAAAAACCG
>NZ_JBALMU010000133.1:0-9257 GCF_036962285.1 Bacillus sp. JJ634 | reverse complement strand
GTATCCTTCAACTATTGGCGTTTTTTTATGGGAAAAACTCTTAAGGTTGTAAATCCATATTCGTCTGACCCCACTTCATTAAATTATTCCAATCCTAAATTTCTTATTGTAAGAAAAAAGTTAAGATTACAAATCGTAATCATTTTGCTTTGTATTCTGGAATAATGTTTTTGAAAATGAAAATAAAAATTCTGAAAATAAATCCAATAATTGAAGTTGACACACACGTAAAAGAAAAGTATATTTTAAATCGTAAAGATTACGATTTGTCAAAAGGAGGTGAAATCAATTCATCTGAATGGGTGCTTCTACATAAAAACAGGGGGTATTAAAGAATATGAAGGAGAAATATAAATTTTTACTTTCTTTAAAATTACTCGAATATGAAATAAAAGAATTAATGGTCTATTCAGAAGAGTGTCGCGTATGTTTTGAACTGCTAAAAAATAAATTAGACGATCTTTGTCAATTTGTAATTTGTGAAGAGAATTTGAATCAGTGGAAATTATGGGGGTGCCACAGTGAAGTAAAGAAACACTCTGAAAGGTTAAGAGAGGCTTCGGTAAAGGCACTGTGCGCTATGGAGAAATATCAATCTATTTGTACGTGTAACAATGAATTAAATTTAAGTGATTATATCAATGTTTTGTCAAAATCTGTCAAGCAAGAACTTGATCATTTTTGCATTGATGATACGTCTAAAGTACTTTTTATTGGATCAGGTGCATTTCCAACTTCGGCACTTACAATTGCTCAAGAAGCGGGAGCTAAAGTAGTAGGATTGGATATAGATAATGAAGCTGTAGAACTAGCAAAGAAAGTAACAAAATTTTCTGGTTTAGAATCAAAAGTTAAGTTTTCTAGTGAAAGTTTATATAAATTAGATTTTGTTAAAGAAGCTACACATATCATTATTGCTTCACTGGTAAGGAACAAGCTTGAAGTCCTAGATAGTTTAAGAACAAATATAAACATGAACGCTAAAATTATTTTAAGGTATGGGAATGGTTTAAAGTCTGCTTTTAATTATCCTTTAGAGAAAGACTTATCTCCGGATTGGATTGAAACCAAAATTAGTCAAAGTAAAAATATTTACGATACTATAATGTTAGAAAAATCCAGGCCGCTTGTTTAATTGATTTTAATTATATTTCTTGTAGATTCGGCCTTTAACTTAACAAAGGAATGTGATGATAGATGAGTAGTCTTACTACATTTAACGTTGGTAAAACGTTATCCCCGCCTTTCGGTAATACACTAATCATCGGTGCAGGACCAGCTGCCATACATATTGCTGTTAGTGTTTCTCGCGGGTGGAGTGACAATCTAGGTTTATTGAACAGAAAAGGTGTCCATACAGTTAGGCTTGCAAAAGAGTTGACACAAAACCACTATGTTCTTCATTCTAATGTACAAGGTGAAAAATATAACAACCTTTCGGGGACAGCTACATTAGATTGCTTTTATGCAGGCTATGATGACATTGATGATATTTGGCAAACACTTATTATATGTACCCCAAGTGACAGTTACACGGATGTAATCAATGCTTTAAATATAGATTCATTGAAAAAGGTAAAGACCATTATTTTAATTTCACCAAGTATTGGTTCTAACCTTCTTGTTACTAGTCAGCTGAAGAATTCAAAAGATAGAATTGATGTCATTAGTTTGTCTACCTATTTTGCTGCTACAAAATTTGATTCGAAAAATGTAAGTATCCGAACGACTTTTACAAAGGCTTTAAAGAAGCGCATCTATATTGCTGCTAGTCAAAATAACAGCACGGCTATTTTAAATGTTCAGCGTTTTATTGAAAGCCTGGGCATACACTGTACAGTGGTTAATCATACTATTGAAGCGGAGAGCAAGAACATTACAACTTATGTACACCCGCCTTTCTTCATCAATGAATTTTCATTAAGTGAAATATTCAGCTTGAAGGACTCGAAAAAGTGGATGTATAAAATTTATCCAGAAGGACCTATTACTCAACATTTGATAAAGGCAATGGTTTTACTCTGGAAGGAAGTTTCTATACTTATTGAATGCCTTGGAGCCAAACCTATTAACTTATTAAAGTTTTTAAATGATGACAATTATCCTGTTCACGAACTCACCCTTTCTCGGGAAGATATTGAGAACTTTCCCCAACTAGAAGAGTTGAAACAAGAGTATCTTCTATACATAAGATACGCATCTATTCTTATCGATCCTTTTTCCAAACCCGATGAAAATGGAAAGTACTTCGATTTTTCATCTGTTCCGTACAAAAAAGTTTATAAAGATTCATATGGAAAGTGGCTCATCCCTAGGATTCCTTTTGAAGATTATAAAAAATTGAAACTTATTTATGGTCTAGCTGAAAAAGTGAATGTTGCGATGCCGCAAACGCTGGAGTTAATCAAATACTTTGAAAAAAGATTACATGAATTCATACAAGAACATGGGGAAGATTCTTTTTATTCAGAGATTTTCAAGGATACAACAGAGAATGACGTAGAGGCCATATATAGCGAATTGGAGAGAAAATAATGAAAAATGGGGTTATCCTTGCAATTTTATCTTCCCTTGTTTTTAGTATTATGAATGCCCTAGTAAAGGCAGTTAGCTTATCGATTCCTTCCGCTGAGGTTGTGTTTTTTAGGAGTATTATTGGAACGATTATCATCTATTTTATGATGAGGCATAGTAAAGTGGCATTTTCTAAAAAGGGAGTTCCCATGCTTGCCGTTCGCGGTGTTCTTGGTGCCTTGTATTTGTTAGCCTATTTTTATACGATTTCTAAAATACCGCTTGCAGATGCAAGTATATTGGCTCATTTATCACCCTTTTTCGCTATTTTTATCGCCGCAATATTGTTAAAGGAGAAAGTGTCCCAAAGAGTACGTCTTTTACTTCCTTTTGTGATAGCAGGTGCCATTCTACTCGTGAAGCCATTTAATTATTCTACGTATTCGATCTATGCGTTCGTAGGTATTCTTAGTGCTCTATTTGCAGCAGGTGCAGCAACTTCCATACGCTACTTGAGTAAAAAACATCATTCCTATGAGATTGTCTTTTATTTCCTAGCGACAGCTACTTTGGTCTCTATTCCGCTTATGTGGAATAACTTTGTAGTACCCACACCACTCGAACTTATCTATTTGGTATGTATAGGAGTTGTTTCCTTGTTAGGTCAAATATTTTTAACGAAGGCCTTTACGCATGAGAGTGTGATTGTCGTAGAAATAACGAGGTATATTGGAATTGTCTTTAATGCCATGTGGGGATTTTTATTTTGGACAGAAGTTCCTGATATGTTAACCATATTAGGAGGAGTTTTCATTATTACTGCATGTATTCTGCTTTCGGCAAAACAGAATAAAGTGCCTACAGCGGAAGCGAAGCAAGGATTGTAAAGCAATAATACAGGGTTATTTCATATAAAGTAAAAAATAGACCTATATTTAGATAATTAGTTAGTAATATCTACCTATTAAATCGTAATAATTACGATTTAATCAAATTTATATATAAGGTGGGAGAAAGAATGAAAAGGAATATGTTCAGTATAAAAAAACTGCTTATTTTATCGCTAGGCTTAATGATTCTCGTAGCAACTGGATGCTCAGCTGAAAAGAGTCATTCAGATGCTGAAGGAGAAAAAACGGAAAAGGAGAAGAATGTGACAATGATCTTTAGCTTTAAGTCTCCTAACTTAGATCCCCATACTATATTTACTCCTATTCGTGCAGGTATTACAGAGACATTGCTAAAGCTGGATGAACACTCAAATATTGAAGGCTGGCTTGCAGAAAAGTGGGAGACAACGGACAATGTGACGTGGGAGTTTATCATTCGAGATGACGTAACATTCCAGGATGGAGCAAAACTAGATGCTGCTAAGGTCAAAGCTTCAATTGAACGAAGTATCACTGTCAATGAATCTCTTAAAAGTTCCTTGAAAATTCAATCAATGGAGGCGGATGGTCAAAAGCTTACCATTACAACTACAGAGCCATATCCTGCTTTACCATCAGAACTAGTAAACCCATATACTTCGATTATCAATATTGCAGCTGAAAAAGAAATAGGTGAAGAGGCATTTAGAAATGCACCGGTTGGGACAGGGCCTTTTCAAGTGAAGAAATTTACTCCAAATCAGGAAGTTCAAGTGATTAAAAATGATAACTACTGGGCAGGAAAGCCAAAAATAAATAAAGCAACGATTAAATTTAATGAAGATGCAAATGTCCGGGCACTTGCTTTGCAGTCTAGAGAGGCAGATGTAGTTTATAACCTTCCTGCTGAAGGTATAAAAGCTATTGGGAAAGATACAGCACTTAAGATTGAATCTGTACCTGGTCTTAGATCGCACTTTGTCTTATTTAATCAAAAAAGTCCAAACGTATCAGATATAAAAGTCCGGGAGGCCCTTAATTTATTACTTGATCGAAAAAGTATTGCAGATGATATCATGCTCGGTCATGCGGTTCCTGCAAATGGTCCATTTAACAGTACTCTTCCCTTTGGAATTGATGATGAAGTAAAAGAACTGGATATTGAAAAAGCGAAAGAGCTCCTTATAGAGGCAGGATATAAACAAAATGATGCTGGTAAGATGGAAAAGGACGGCAAGCCACTTAAACTTGAACTTATCACATACAAAGTACGTCCAGAATTACCATTAATTGCTCAGTTGTTTCAGTCAGATGCAGCAAAAGCAGGGGTAGAGATAGAGATTAAAATGGTCGAAAATGCCGATACTCATCTTTCAGAAAATAGCGATTGGGATCTTGCTACCTACAGTAATAATACATCACCACGAGGAGATGGAAGCTATTTCCTGAATGCTGCATTCACAGAAACAGGAGCACTTAATGTTGGAAAAATAAATATCCCAGAATTAAATAAATTGATTAACCAATTAAATACAACAAGTGATTTAGATGAAAGAATACAATTGACGAAAGAAGCAGCCAATATTATCAACAAGGAAATAGTACATAGCTATGCTGTTTATCCAAATATTCTAGTAGGTATGAATAATCGAATTAAAGGCTGGGCTCCTACAGCTGAGGAGTACTATATTATAACCCATACATTGGATGTGAAATAAGGTGTTAGAACTGGTTAGAAAGCGCCTTGTTCAATTAGTGATTGTTTTATTTCTATTATCCATATTTACCTTTAGCTTAATGAAGCTAGCCCCAGGTGATCCTGTTATGGCGATTTTAAATGCAGATGAAATGATAGTAACTGAAGCTGATCAAGTTAAGCTCCGAAGTGAGCTTGGCTTTGATCAGCCTCTATATGTTCAGTATGGTCAGTGGATGCTCGGTTTAATTAAGCTTGATCTCGGCCAATCCTACATGAGTGGAAAGCCTGTATGGGACGAGATGATGGAACGTTTGCCAATCACCGTGCAACTTACAGTTGGTGCACTTCTTGTGATGGTGTCTATTTCTGTGCCACTGGGTATCATCTCAGCTCGTTATCCTGGAAAATGGCCAGATTACGTCAGCAGAATTCTTGCCTTAATTGGAGCATCCGTTCCAAGCTTTTGGTTTGGATTGATGCTCATATACTTTTTTGCTTTTAAGCTTCAAATCCTTCCATCAACTGGAATAGGGACCTTCTCTCAAACGATATTGCCTTCCTTTGCCTTAGGGTTTTCATTGGCGGCTGTGTATGCAAGACTTCTTAGAGCAGGACTTCTTGGAAGCTTTTCTGAGGATTACATTCAAGCGGCACGAGCTAGAGGAGTGAAAGAATGGCGGATTCTTTGGTTCCACGCTTTTAGAGCAGCCTTGCTGCCTGTTATTACTGTTTTTGGATTAAGTGTGGGGAGCTTACTTGGTGGAGCTGTCGTAATAGAAATTTTATTCTCTTGTCCAGGACTTGGAAGTATGGCAGTAGATGCGATTTTTAGCCGTGATTATCCAGTCATACAAGGATATGTCCTCTTAACAGGCGTATTCGTAGTAGTAATGAATTTATTCGTGGATCTATCCTACTATTTACTAGATCCACGCATTAAGCAAGGAAAGGAGGAATCTGCTTGAAAATCTCTCATATTTTGCAAAAGAAACCTTATTTTCCGCGCTTGGTACGGATAAACTCGAAGTCAATAACAATGTTTGGTCTCTTTTCTCTTTCAATTTTTATTCTTATTACAATCATAGGACCTTTTCTTGTACCGAACGATCCCTTTACGGCAAATATGGCCGAGCGCCTTGCCTCTCCAAGCTTAACATATCCTTTTGGGACAGATCATATGGGAAGGTGCATTTTTTCCAGGCTAATTATTGGCTCGCAAACAACACTTGGCATTACGGCGCTGGTCGTTGCAATGGTTATTTTGATTGGTATTCCGCTCGGTTTGCTGTCAGGGTATATTGGCGGACGATTTGATTCATTTGTGATGCGCCTAGCAGACGGCTTAACAGCACTTCCAGAGTTTATATTAGCGATTGCAATTGCAGGCTTTTTAGGTCCGAGTTTAACAAATTTGATGATCTCTGTTGTTTTAGTAAAGTGGATCAGTTATACGAGGGTTGTGAGAGGCATCGTCTTATTAGAACGGGAAAAGGAATATATATTAGCGGCAAAGGTAGGAGGATGTCCAACATGGAAGATTATCACTAGGCATTTGCTGCCGCAAATTATTTCGCCGGTTCTCGTGCTTGTAACGCTGGATGTTGGAAAAGTCATTTTAATCATCTCTTCTCTGTCTTATCTGGGTCTTGGAGCTCAACCCCCGGCACCAGAGTGGGGAGCAATGCTAAACGACGGCAGGCCGTATTTTCAAACCATTCCTGAATTAATGTTCTATCCAGGAATGGCCATTTTCATTCTCGTTTTATTATGTAATTTAATTGGAGAGGGATTAAGAGATAAGCTTGATATAAAAAACATATAACGAAGGAAACGGGGGTATTAGGATGCCTGCAGTAATGGATTTAAAAATACAAAACCTAACAAATACGGACAGTCAACAGAAAGTATCCGGGCTTCAATCTATCCCTGTCCTTGAAATTAAGAATCTATCGATTTCATTGTGCGGTGCTAATGGGCAGGAAGACCATACACTAGTTAAAAATCTGAACTTTACAATTCGTCCGGGTGAAATGCTTGGTCTTTCTGGAGAAAGTGGAAGTGGAAAAAGTTTGACTGCTTCCGCTATTTTAGGATTGCTTCCAAAATCTCTACATGTTTCAGAGGGGCAAATTGAGTTCCGGGGTAAAAATCTCACAAGACTTTCAGAAAAGGAAATGAGATGTATACGAGGAAAAGAGATTGCTTATCTTTTTCAAAACTATCAGGGGAGCTTTACTCCTTTTATTAAGATTGGTAAACAGCTTATTGAATCGCTTCGCAGCCACGAGAAAATTAGAAAAGCAGATGCAAGGAAGAAAGTTCTCTTCTGGCTTGAACGTGTGCAGGTGCCAGCAGAACGGATTTTCAGCAGATATCCTCACCAGCTTAGCGGAGGACAGCTTCAAAGGGTATCTCTTGCTGCAGCGCTTATGTTTAATCCTTCACTGATTATTGCGGATGAGCCGACAACCGCTCTTGATGTCCTTACAAGTGAGAAGATATTAGATTTGCTTGCCGATCTTCAGAAGGAGCTGGGTTGTGCGATACTCCTGATTTCTCATGATCTTAAACATTTGTTAAAGAGAGCGAATTCAATGGCTGTGATGTATGGAGGACAAATTATTGAAAAGGGTTTAACTAAGAATATCGAGACTAATCCGCTTCATCCATATACAAAGCTGCTGCTGCGGGCAAGGCCTGTCTTAACTCAAACAGTACCAGGAAAATTAGCCGTAATCCCTGGAGAGCCAGGACTCGTTGCTAAGCAGGGCTGTTCATTTACTCTTAGGTGTACGAAATCATCAGAGAAGTGTAGTATGGTGCCAGAGATGCAACTAGCAGAAGATTCCCACTACACGGCATGCCACAATTTAGAAACGGAAGAAGGAAACTAAATGCTTCAAGTTAAAAATGTTTGTAAATCCTACCGCTCAAACAAGGTATTGAACGATGTCTCTTTTCAAATACAGCAAGGTGAATGTCTGGGGTTGATTGGGGAGAGTGGGAGTGGAAAAAGTACACTAGCTAAATTGATATTAGGGCTCGACCAATCTGATAGAGGACAAATCACACTAAATGGCATAGATTTTCAGTGTTTAAAAGGAGCTGAGCTTAGAAAGGCAAGGCGTCACGTTCAAGTTGTGTTTCAGGACCCAACAGCATCCTTAAATCCGAAGCTTCCTGTATGGAAATCTGTTATTGAGTCCCTAGAAAATTATCCTGAAGTGACTCCCTCATTTTTAAAGGATGTAAGAAATGATAAGAAGCAGATGGCAGAAATTCTGCTCGAAAAAGTGGGTCTGAATAAAAGCCTGCTTGAAAGATATCCGCACCAGTTAAGCGGAGGTCAGCGTCAGAGAACTGCGATTGCAAGAGGAATTAGCCTTCAGCCAAGCTTGCTTATATGCGATGAACCTACCTCCAGTCTAGATGTATCCATTCAAGCACAAATCCTAAACCTACTAAAGGAATTGAGAGAAGAGTTTAATATGTCCTACTTGTTTATTTCCCATGATATGGCTGCTGTTCGATATATATGTGAACGAATGGCCGTGTTAAAAGAAGGTGTGCTCGTTGATTTATTTGTATCAGAAGATTTATTTTTAAAAAGGCGCCATCCCTATACGCAGAGGTTAGTAGAGGCAGCAACAGAGAAATAAAACTAGCGTTAAATTTTACACTACTAACCAATTATTTTGTTGAAAAGTTTAAGTAACAATTTTATTGCTGGTGACCTTCTAATTTTTATCTTCATAAGATAATACCTCCTTAAACAAATGTGTTGAATAATTGTTCTTGAAGGAGAACCCAAAAATGTACAAGAAAGTCGAATGATCACCAAAGGCTTTTATTCATTCTCTTCGTAACGATATCTTTTGGGCTCCAGCAATCAAATTTATAGTTTGGCTTTGTTTGATAGTTAAGTCTTGAACATTGATAATCTACTTTCTTTTGGTTAGCCTTCACCACTCTAAAGTGTTGACAACTAGCACAGCGATGATATCTGTTGTAAATTTCCATCATAGACCTCTTGATCTTTCCTTTTTATTAGGCTGTGTTAATGAATATTGTTCATTTATAAGATTTTTGGCTCCTACGCGTGCGAGACCGTGGTCTCACACGCGTTTCAGAGATCTGCTGAATTTAAATGAAGTCAAAAATCAACAGCGTCATAT
>NZ_JBALMU010000132.1:0-32257 GCF_036962285.1 Bacillus sp. JJ634 | reverse complement strand
CATAAACCTCTGCCTTTTATTCATGAATATTAATTTTGTTTCCTTTTAACTTAGGCAGCTTCAATTGGAGAATTCCATCACGATGAGAAGCAGTGACGCTCTGTTCGTTAATAGGGGTAGGTAGGTGAATGGTTCTAGTTACTGTACTAGTTCCTTGTTTTCGCTGAAAGAAACGGGAGGAAGGATGTTCAAGTGTTTCACTTTGTGTATGTGTAATCGTAATTGTCACAGCTTGTGGCAATAGTTCAATGTTGATTTGCTCTTTTTTAATTCCTGGAAGGGATGCAGTAATCAGATAATAAGTAGGTTTATTAAAAAACTCTATAGGAAAGCTTCGTTCTCTCATAGAGCCGAAGAAGTCATCAAGTGATTGCAGCATTCCCTTTACAGGCTTCTCTGAAAAGAGACGGTCCATCGTATGCATAAATTGTGAAAAAGGCTCTCGAGACAGGTGGTTACCGTTGTTTTTTTTATCAGAAGAGGTCATCGCACTGCTCCTTTCGATTAATTCTTCACCTATAACCTATGTCAACCTAACGGGAAGGGTGAATGGTTAATCATACATCTAGTCATCTGAATGAATCTTCGTTACACTGTACAAATAAGGGGTGTAACGGAGATGAAGAAGAAATCACTTTCTGATGTAATTAAGGAATTAAGAACAAATGAGCAAATTATTCATTGGCATGAAATAGAACCGAAGGAAGCGCGGACGAAAGCGCTGCCGGATGAAGTAGATTCACGTATTCAGGCGGCTTTGAAGAGGCGAGGAATCGATAGATTATATACGCATCAATATAGCGCTTTTCAAACCGTTCAAAAAGGGGAACATATTGTGGCTGTTACGCCAACAGCGTCTGGAAAAACACTTTGTTACAACTTACCGGTTCTACAAGCGATTGCTGAAAATAATCAAAATCGAGCTCTTTATCTTTTTCCTACGAAAGCACTAGCTCAGGATCAAAAAAGTGAATTAAATGACATCATTAATGAGATGGGAATCGATATTAAAAGTTTTACCTATGATGGAGATACATCACCTGCTATCCGACAAAAAGTTCGAAAAGCAGGACACATTGTCATTACTAATCCAGATATGCTTCATTCAGCGATTCTTCCTCACCATACCAAATGGGTGAGCTTATTTGAAAATCTAAAATATATTGTTATTGATGAATTACATACGTATCGAGGTGTATTCGGAAGTCATGTTGCGAATGTAATCCGCCGTTTAAAACGAATTTGTGAGTTTTATGGGAGCAATCCGGTTTTTATTTGTACATCAGCGACGATTGCGAATCCGAGAGAATTGGCTGAACAATTAACAGGTCATTCGATGCGATTAATCGATGATAATGGGGCGCCAAGCGGCCGGAAGCACTTTGTTTTTTATAATCCCCCGATTGTGAATCAGCCGCTTAATATACGAAAAAGTGCAACGGTTGAAGTGAATCATTTAGCCAAGCAATTTTTACAAAATAATATTCAAACGATTGTTTTTGCAAGAAGTAGAGTACGAGTAGAAATTATTTTAAGCCATCTACAAGAGCTAGTAAAAAAAGAACTTGGTTCCAAATCGATTAGAGGGTATCGCGGAGGATATTTACCGAAGCAGCGACGAGAAATTGAAAAAGGACTTCGAGAAGGAAGTATTATCGGAGTTGTTAGTACGAATGCGTTGGAACTAGGTGTTGATATTGGTCAGCTGCAAGTATGTGTGATGACGGGATATCCAGGAAGCGTAGCAAGTACTTGGCAGCAAGCAGGACGAGCAGGAAGACGGCATGATGAAGCGTTAATTATTATGGTTGCGAGCTCTACTCCAATTGATCAATATATTGTGCAAAACCCTGATTACTTCTTTGATCGTTCACCAGAATATGCACGAATTAATCCCGAAAATCTCATTATTCTCGTAGATCATCTTAAATGTGCGGCTTATGAATTGCCTTTTCGAACAGGAGAATCGTTTGGCTTGCTAGAAGTAGATGAACTACTAGAATATTTAGTAGAGGAGCGTGTACTACACCAAAATGGTGACAAGTTTTATTGGGCTAATCAATCTTTTCCAGCGACCAATATTAGTTTGCGTTCCGCTTCTCAGGAAAATGTCGTCATTATTGACCAATCAGATGTCGCGAACGTAACCATTATCGGGGAAATGGATCGTTTTAGTGCAATGACACTGTTGCATGATGAAGCGATTTATTTACATGAGGGCATTCAGTATCAAGTAGAAAAGCTAGATTGGGAGCATAAAAAAGCGTACGTTAAAAAAGTAGATGTAGAATACTATACGGATGCCAACTTGGCTGTTCAGCTTAAAGTATTAGAGATTGATCGATCGGTAAATCGGAAACAGACAGCGATTCATTATGGTGATGTAACTGTTAATATGCTCCCGACTATTTTTAAAAAAATTCGTTTGACGACATTTGAAAATATCGGTTCGGGCCCTATTTATTTACCTGAAGAAGAATTGCATACGAGTTCTACATGGTTTGAATTAAGAGAAGTAGACGAAGGGATAGGGGAGAAAGTGCTCGAGCAATTATTGTTAGGTATTGCTCATGTGCTTCAGCATATTGTCCCGATTCATGTGATGTGTGATCGACAAGATATCCATGTTGTTTCCCAAATTAAAGCGAATCACACTGGGTTACCAACGATTTTTTTATACGATCATTACCCGGGTGGAATTGGTTTGGCGGAGGATGTGTACAAACGATTTGATGACATTCGAGCAGCAGCTGTACATTTAATCAGTCAATGTTTATGTGAGAACGGTTGTCCATCATGTGTTGGGATGGAACTAGACGGTATGAATGTGAAGCAAGCATGTATTGATCTGCTCAAGCAGTTTTAATCATTTAAATCAGTAAATAGAGGTGTATGATATTTTGTCATTAAAATCGAAATTAAATCGTCTTAAGCCGCATATGAATAGAGAGGTGGAGCAGAATCCACTTCAGAAAAAGTCGGAAGAAAAAGCAATCCATCAAGTCGACATTCCATATGAAGATAAATGGCGTCAAAATGATACAAGCTGTTATTATTTTGATGGATCGTATTGTTTTATTCGCGAAGTCCGCTATCCGCTTGATTATCAGCATGGTCGTTACTCTTTCTCACAATTACAAACTATTATGAAACAGTGGAACGCGGTGTCTTTTGATCACCCTCTATCTGGGGAAGGGCTGGATAGTGGAGATTTATTCTTCTTTGATACTGAAACAACAGGGCTTAGCGGTGGTGCAGGAAATACGATTTTTTTGCTCGGGTATGCCTATGTAACGGAAACAGAAGTTATTGTGAGACAGCACATTTTGCCGCAGCCAGGTCATGAAATTCCGCTGTATCAAAGTTTTTTAGAGCGAATTAATTATGAAACACTCGTTACCTATAATGGTAAATCTTTTGATTGGCCACAGTTAACGACACAGCATACGCTCATTAAAGAGCATGTGCCGAAGCTTCCGGAGTTTGGTCATTTTGATTTGTATCATGCTTCAAGACGACTTTGGAAAGATCAATTAGAGCGAGTTAAATTATCCGTTGTTGAAACAGATATTCTTGGAGTTGAACGAGTAAATGATATCCCTGGTTATCTAGCTCCAATGATTTATTTTGATTTCGTTGAGCGGAAGGATCCAGAAATTTTATTTGGAATTTTGAAGCATAATGAGTTAGATATTTTATCGCTGATTTCTTTGTACATTCATATTTCGAGACAAATTTTACAAATGGATGGGCACACTGATGAATCTATTAAAGTAGCTCGCTGGCTTGATTACATTGGGGAACAAGAAGGCGCTGTTTCAACGTATGAAGCAGTGAGAAAATCAGGAAGTAATGTAGATCGGTTAACTGCTAGTCATGCTCTTGCTTTTCAAAAAAAACGTCATAAGCAGTTTCAAGAGGCCCTGGATCTTTGGCAAGAGATTGTGAACCATGGCAATTCGCAGCAACGAATAGAAGCGAGTATTGAATGTGCAAAGTTACACGAACATCAATTTAAGGACGTTGCTTCGGCTCTTGAGTATACGGAAAAAGCTTTGCAGGAAATAGAGAACATCATAACAAAGAAAAGTGTGTCTAAATGGCAAGAAGATCTTGAAAGAAGAATCAGTCGTCTAAAACGTAAACGAAATCATGATGGTTAACACTTTACTGTATTGAAATATATAGAAAGAAAGTGGAGATTGGAAGCATGTATAAAACGACTTTAGTTTTATTTTTTGTTGTCCTTTGCCTAACGATTATTGTTTTGACAACGTTTAAGGAGAGTTTCTATTCTTTCTTATGAGGAAAAATTAGGTCTTTTCATCAGTACACGTGTACCTTTCGCTTCATAGTCTGTAAGTGTAAGGCAAAACTAAGACGAAAGGGGACGCTTTTATATGTTTAATCGTAACTCGGGCGGCTTTAAACCATTTCCTGGCAAGGCACCTACAAACGTTGCAGGTGCTGCGATGGGAGGGGCACCTTATTTTCCACCAACACCTTGCCCTATGCCAACACAAGTCTCACCAGCACAAATGGGCCCTATGCCAACTAACGTCTCGCCAGCACAATTTGGTCCTATGCCGCCTCAAACTTTACCAACACAAGTTGCTCCGGCACAAGTTTCACCAACTCAACAAATAGTGAAAACAAATGTAATGAATACGGTTGTTCCACATGTTCATCCAACACATACAACGACTGTCAATAAGCATGTGTTTACGCATCAACATTATTTTCCTCAAACACAATCGGTTGTAAATCAGTGCTTTAATCAACAAATGGTATGTTGCCCGCCGCCTCCGTGTTGTCCACCGAGACCATTTGGATTTTAATTGATATAGGGGCAACGTTGCCCTTATATCCATACATAAGAAGGGGATGTAAAGTATGTAATGAAGGTTTTGTATGTGACAGGCTATAAAGCTTTTGAATTTGGTATTTTTAAGAATGATCATGAAGCGGTCAAATATATAAAAAAAGCGATTAGAAATCGTCTGCAACCTTTAGTGGAAGAAGGGCTGGAATGGGTCATTATTTCTGGGCAGCTAGGAATAGAATTATGGACAGCTGAGGTTGTTTTTGAATTGCAAGAGGAATATTTCGATATCAAACTTGGTGTTTTATTACCATTTTTAAAGCAAGAAGAATCGTGGAATGAGGTAAATCGAGCCTATTATGAATCGATACTGGCACGAGCTCATTTTGTGGACGCTATTTTTAAAAGGCCTTACGAAGGGCCGCAGCAATTACGTATTAAAAATGAGTATATGATTCAAAAAAGTGACGCTATGCTGATTATTTATGATGTAGAAAAAGAAGGGTCACCGAAGTTTGCTTATTTCGCCGCGCTCAAGCGGCATGAACAGGAGGAATATCCGATTTTGGTTATTAGTTTAGATGACCTTCAGCAGGCCGCTGAAGAAAGCGAGTGGACAGATTAATCGTTAGCGTACATTGTTTCACGTAAAGCTCCGGTGACGAATATTGTTGATTTATGCGATTTTGGATTAAATGATCCAAAAATCAACAATATTATTTACAGAACCTGACGTAAAAATGATAAGTTTCGTTGACAAATCCGTAAAGATTTGAAAAAATATAATCAAATTCGATGATTAGCGAAAGTATTGAGGTGAAATCTTATGCTATCTGATAAGATCAAATTAACGGCTAAAGATATTTTAGAGAAAGATTTTAAAACAGCTATGCGCGGTTATAAACCAGAAGATGTAGATCAGTTTTTAGATTTGATTATAAAAGATTATGAAGCCTTTCATCAAGAAATTGAAGACTTGAGGCAGGAAAATCTCAAATTGAAGAAACAAGCGGAGGCTGTTACACCCCAACGCCCGGCACAGCCTGTACAAAGCACGTCTCCAGGGACAACAAACTTTGATATTTTGAAACGTCTATCCAATCTAGAGAAACACGTTTTTGGCAGTAAATTGTTTGACTAGGAACTGAGTTTTTTAGTCTGTCATTAATTTCTATTGTTTTTTATTATGAAATTGGGTATAATTATTTATGTTGACGTTTGGGTAATTGCTGTAGCATTTTTGCTATAGAGGAAAGTCCATGCTCGCACGGGCTGCGATGCCCGTAGTGTTCGTGCCTGGCGAAAAAATAAGCTTGGGCAACAGTTGAACTGTTGACGGCTGGGAAAATGCCTAAGTCCATTTTGGATATGGCATGAATACCTATAAAAGTGCCACAGTGACGTAGCCTTTCTAGAAATAGAAAGGGTGGAACGCGGTAAACCCCACGAGCGAGAAACCCAAATTATGGTAGGGGCGCTTTCTTTCTTGGAAATGAACGAGAAGAAGGACAGAAGCAATTGTTTCTGTAGATAGATGATTACCACCAAAGTACGAGATGATAAGTCGTTTGCAGTACTGAGGAACAAAACATGGCTTATAAAACGTCTTCATACATGAATGGCAACCTATAACTCTCCTTTTAATAAGGGGAGTTTTTGTCTGTTGGCTAAACTTTCATAAATGAGTAGGTAAATGTACTTAAACCTCTACACGAAATAAGTAAAATCGCTTATTATAAGGAGAAGTGTAAATTAAATCGGGGGTTTGAAGGAAGTGACAGACATACAATCTAAAATCACTATTCCAGATATTTATTCTTTATTACAATCTGCGCTGCAACAAATGGAAGAAGGCGCACTTGTTTTTTCACAAGATGGAAAAATTCTCGACTCTAATAGCTCAGCAGAGATTATTACGGGGTATTCAGGGTTTGAATTACATACGGTATTTTTTTCGTCCTTGTTATCGAATAGAGAAGACTATTTATCGATTCGCAAGGCACTAGAGAAGGAAGTTTATCATATTAATTCATTCGATATGGTTCGAAAGAATGGAGAACATTATACGAGTAAGATTAAAATTAGTAAAACTGAGATCGGTCAATCGACACAGCTTTTTTTAGTTACTTTTGAGAATAGTTCTTTTCAAAGTAGAGCAGAGCAAGAACTATTAGTTGCTAGAAAAATATATGAAAACATTGAAGAAGGCGTGTTATACACCGACCACAGAGGAAAAATTCTATCTGTTAATCCTGCATTTGAAATCGTAACAGGGTATTTAGAAGAGGAAGTGCTCGGAAAAAACCCGAATATTTTGCAATCGGGTTATCATCAAGCTGATTTTTATCAAGCGTTGTGGAAGGATGTTCATGAAAAAGGATATTGGAAAGGGGAGATTTGGAATAAGAGAAAGAATGGTGAGATTTTCCCCGAATGGCTCACGATTAGTTCTGTTTCCAATGAGTATGGCCGTGTAACGAATTATGTAGCTGTATTTTCTGATATTACAGATCGCAAGCAAAAAGAAAAACAAATTCAAAAGCTATCCAATTATGATGCATTAACAGGTACGAAGAATCGTTATATATTATTTCAGGAGTTGCTGCGACTGATTGAAACAGCTAATAAATATAATCAATTGCTTGCTGTTTTATTTCTTGATTTAGATCGATTTAAAGTGATTAACGAAACATTAGGACATAATTATGGAGATTTATTATTAAAAAAAGTTGCCTCTCGTATTAAAGGGATGTTAAAAAATAAAGATTTAATTGCACGTTTTGGCGGCGATGAATTTGTCATCGTTTTGCCGAATATTAAGCATGCGAGGGAAGCTGTTCAAATTTCAGAGGATATTATACAGGCTTTGGAGCAACCTTTTTTACTTGATAATCAAGAAGTGTATGCGACGACGAGCATTGGTATTTCCTTATATCCACATGATGGTGATGGCGTAGAGGTATTGATTAAAAATGCAGAAAAAGCGGTGCATAAAGCAAAAGCGAATGGCGGAAGCAGCTTTGAATTATTTTATGAAGAACTGCAGCCCTTTAATAAGTCAAGGCGTATCATTCTTGAAAATGGATTGCGAAAAGCGATAGAGAATGATGAACTAATGCTGTATTACCAGCCGCAAGCTTCTTTGAAGACCGGACATCTCACTGGAGTGGAAGCGCTTTTACGTTGGCATCATTCAGAATTGGGCTATATTTCTCCAGGGGAATTTATTCCAATAGCTGAAGAAACAGGATTGATTATTCCAATTAGTGAATGGGTTATTAATCAAGCTTGTGAAGAGGTTAAACGATTACATGTTTCGGGGTATACTAATCTTAAAGTCGGGATTAATATTTCAGGCGTGCACTTTAGTCAAAGTGATTTTTCGAAAAGGGTAAGTGAAATTATTCAAAATACAAACATTAATCCATATAATGTAGACTTAGAATTAACGGAAAGTATGATTATGCCTAATGCAAAGGATTCCATTGATAAGTTAGTGAAGCTTAAGCGAATGGGTCTGAAATTATCGATTGATGATTTTGGTACAGGTTATTCATCTCTTAGCTATCTTCATCGCTTTCCAATTGATACATTAAAAATTGATCAAAGCTTTATTCGAAATTTAATGTCGGTTAAAGGGGATGCGGCCATTATCAAAGCAATTATTACGATGGCTAAAACACTACAGCTAGATATTATTGCTGAGGGAGTCGAAGATAAAAAACAATTAGACTTTCTTGAGCAGGAGAATTGTGATATTATTCAAGGGTTTTATTTATCTAAACCGATCCCTTTTCCAGAGCTAGTGCAATTTTTAGAAATGTGGAATCCGGACATGTTAAGCGGAAAGTAGGTGCTATATAAAATGAAATCATTTGATATCATTGCCACATCGGCAATGGGATTAGAGTCTGTTGTAGCCAAGGAAGTGCGTAATCTCGGCTACGAATGTACAGTAGACAATGGGAAAGTTATATATAAGGGAGATGCGGCTGCGATTGCGCGCTCTAACCTTTGGCTAAGAAGCGCCGATCGGATTAAGATTAAAGTGGGCGAATTCAAGGCAACTACATTTGATGAATTATTTGAAAAAACGAAAGCATTAAATTGGGAAGATTATTTATCGGTGGATGCGGAGTTTCCTGTTAGCGGAAAATCTGTTAAATCTACTTTATACAGTGTGCCGGACTGTCAAGCGATTGTTAAAAAGGCTATCGTTGACCGCTTAAAGCATAAATATAAGCAAGTATCGTGGTTTACGGAAAGTGGTCCCCTCTTTAAAATTGAGGTAGCGATTTTAAAAGATATCGTCACGTTAACGATTGATACATCTGGGGCGGGTTTACATAAGCGGGGATATCGCAGCGGACAAGGTGAAGCTCCGCTAAAAGAAACAATGGCGGCAGCTTTAATCATGTTAACCAATTGGCATGCGGATAAACCATTTATCGATCCGTTCTGCGGTTCAGGAACGATTCCGATTGAAGCGGCTTTAATTGGGCAAAATATTGCACCAGGCTTTAATCGTGAGTTTGTATCAGAAAGTTGGGGCTGGTTTGATGCGAAAATTTGGGATGACGTACGTACAGAAGCTGAAGATTTAGCAAAGTACGATCAACCGCTAGATATTTCTGGTTCTGATATTGATCACCGAATGGTTGAGATTGCGAAGGCGAATAGTGTCGAAGCGGGACTTGGTGATCTCCTTGATTTTAAACAAATGCAAGTGCGTGATATTTCAACGAAGAAGGAATATGGTGTGATTGTCGGCAATCCCCCGTATGGAGAGCGGATTGGAGAGAAGAAAGCGGTCGAAAAGATGTATCAAGAAATGGGGCAAGCCTTTGCTAAGCTGGATACATGGTCGATCTATATCATCACATCTCATCCAGACTTTGAGCGACTGTATGGTAAACCAGCTACGAAGAAGCGTAAACTCTTTAACGGATTTATTCGCACAGATTATTATCAGTACTGGGGGAAACGTCCGCCGCGTAAAGAGTGATAGGACAATTTTTGTAAAAAATATGGTTATGGGCGTTTGATAATTCGTTCCAACCTTGCTTATCATTCCCTTTTCTGCTATTCTAAAGAAGAATTATTTTTGTTCTAGGTTTAAGGAAAGCCCTTAATATTTCATGAGCAAGGATAGTAATACAATGTGTCGTAAGCGCACTAGGAGGCAACAAAAATGGAACAAGGTAAAGTAAAATGGTTTAACGCAGAAAAAGGTTTTGGATTCATCGAACGTGAAGGTGGAGACGATGTATTCGTACATTTCTCAGCAATCCAAGGCGAAGGATTCAAAACATTAGAAGAAGGACAAGACGTGACTTTTGAAGTAGAACAAGGTCAACGCGGACCTCAAGCTTCTAACGTTACTAAAGCTTAATTCTAAAACACAGACAGACTCTCCAATTAGGGAGTCTGTTTTTTTATGTAAAGCTGCTAATCCATAATACTGTTTAGCGTCCAATTATGTAAAAATCTTGACCATTTTAAAAAAATAAAGGATAATATAAATTTGTCTTAGAATATATACTACATAGGAATAATTGACTGTTCCTTTATAAAAAATAGAGAAGATGTTAAACAAAGGGGAGACAAAAATGCTTAAAACACTACCTTTTCCAGTTACTAAAGAAGATTCTTTTTATGATAAACTTTCCGAATGGATCGGTGATGTTTTTTACGATATTCTTCCCGATAAAGGCTTTGAGCTACGTGATGAGCAAGTTTTTATGGCTTTTCAATTGGAAAAAGCATTTAAGGAAAAGAAGATAAGCTTTGCTGAAGCGGGGGTTGGAACAGGGAAAACCCTTGTGTACTTACTGTATGCGCTTTGTTATGCGCGTTATACGAATAAACCGGCGATTATATCTTGTGCAGATGAGACGCTGATTGAACAGCTTGTTAAAAAAGAAGGAGACATTCAAAAGATTAAGGATGCTCTTGGTATTACGATGGATGTACGCTTAGCGAAATATCATGATCAATATGTGTGCTTGAAGAAACTGGATCATGCAATCAATCATATCGATTCAGAAGGGATTGATCGATTGTATGATGAATTACCTAGCTTTGTACATGATCATGGATCCATGACTTCCTATACTCCTTATGGAGATCGAAAGCAATATCCATATTTAGATGATGAAGACTGGGGGGAAGTTGGTTGGGATGCGCTGCAAAACTGCTTTACTTGCGATAAGCGTCATCGTTGTGGACAAACATTATCACGTGACTATTATCGAAAAGCAGCAGATCTTATTATTTGTTCTCATGATTTCTTCATGGAACATGTATGGACAAAGGAGAAGCGTAAACGAGAAGGTCAATTGCCATTGTTGCCTGAGCATAGCTGTGTGGTTTTTGATGAAGGTCACTTACTAGAATTATCTGCTCAAAAAGCACTTACGTATAAAATTGGTGAGCAAACACTAGAAACAGTGCTAGAGCTTTTATCTGCGAATCAAGTTCGTGAAGAAACTTTATTTATGATTGAAGACTTAATTGATCTTAATGAAGAATTCTTTTACCTTTTAAAAGAAAAGGCGATTCATGTTAGCGGTTCAAATCGCTATGAAATTCCTTCATCGACACAATTAACGAGTTTTGCTCTTACATTTCAGCGGCAAATTGAAAAGCTGGAAGAAAGTTTAGTATTTGAAGCAGAAATGTATACGATTAATGAGTATGATTTGAATGTTGTTGAAGAATATTTAGAACAACTCGGGTATTCGTTATCGCTGTTTGCTAGGAACGAACAAGCGATTACGTGGTTTGAAGAAAATGCTGAAACGAAAACGCTCGTTATTATGCCGCGTCTTGTAAAAGATATTTTAGCTGAGCAAGTATTTAATAAACAGCTTCCATATATTTTCTCATCTGCTACGTTATCGGATAATCAATCGTTTGAGTATATTGCTGATAGTCTTGGGATTCAAGATTACTTAAGTTTTTCTGTCGAATCTCCATTTGATTACGATGAGGTAATGAGTATTTATATGCCTGCTTTTGAAGAAAGTCAAGGACAAGATAAGCTGCAGTATACGTTGAAAACAATTGAGGAAAATGAAGGAAAGACACTTGTTCTCTTTCAATCGAAGGAAGAATTGCAATGGTTCCGTAAACACTGTTCAGAAAGCAGCTATCCGTTTTATTTTGAGGGAGATGCAGAAATCAGTGAACTTGTGAAAAAATTTCAAGAAGAAGAGCAGTCTGTTCTGCTTTCCTATCATTTATGGGAAGGGTTGGATGTACCAGGAGCATCGCTTGAAAATGTCGTCATTTTCTCTTTGCCGTTCCCGCCTCATGACCCGGTTTTCACAGCGCAACGAAAAGCGGTAGATGAGCCGTTTGAAAAAGTAGATATGCCGTACATGTTATTACGATTAAGACAAGGGATTGGCCGTTTAATTCGAACGAGTGAAGATAAAGGTTCTGTACATATTTTACTTGAAAAAGATGTGCAGCCAGCTGTAGTTGAAAAAATTGTTTCTGTTTTACCGACAAAAGTACAAGCCTAGAAAAAAAGTCAAGGCGGATCATATAAGCCGCCTTGACTTTTTTAGGCTTTGTTAAACAATATTTTTGATAAAATGAGTCAAAAATCAACAACGTTCTATAATAAGGCCTTCTTTATAATAAGAGGGTTTTTCATTTTATTTGTGTTGGACAGATGTATAGTGACTCATGGCTTCTTCAATGGATTGATAGACAATATCAACCATTTGCTGTAGTTCTTCTTGTTTCATAGCTAATACTGGCATCATCGTAATAACGGGACCTAGTTCACGAATAATTAATCCTTTTGATCGAGCTATCATAATAATTTGATTAACAATTGGTTCATGAACAGAAAATGTTTCTTTCGATTTCCGATTCTTCACAATTTCAATTCCGACCATTAATCCGCGCTGTCTAATATCGCCGACAATTGGAAGCTCGTAAAGTTTAGATAAATATTGACTAAATGCTTTT
Source organism: Bacillus sp. JJ634 (assembly GCF_036962285.1). Classification (NCBI taxonomy): domain Bacteria; kingdom Bacillati; phylum Bacillota; class Bacilli; order Caryophanales; family Bacillaceae; genus Bacillus; species Bacillus sp. JJ634. The sequence continues at coordinate 19,452 of NZ_JBALMU010000132.1, read as the reverse complement.
GCTTTTATTTGAATATTTTTGACTAGTTCTCTTTGTTCAATTAATTCGATATTTTTTATGGCAATCGAACAGGCTAATTGGTTTCCTGTATATGTATGGCCATGATAAAACGTTTTCTGTTCTTCAGGATTTCCTAAGAAGGCATTATATACTTTATCGCTTGCAATTGTGGCAGCTAATGGCATATAGCCTCCTGTAATGCCTTTTGCAATACACATAATATCAGGTACTACCTGTTCTTGTTCACAAGCAAAAAGAGTTCCGGTCCGACCGAATCCTACGGCTACTTCATCGCAAATTAACAATACATCATACGCTCGGCATAATCTTTCCACTTCTTTCAAAAATCCATGTGGCTGCGTAATCATACCAGCTGCTCCTTGGACTAAAGGCTCGATAATTAACCCGGCAATATGCTCTGATTCTGCCTGTAACAATTCTTTAAGTCTGTGCAGGCAATAGCGTTTTACTTCTTCTTCATTGCCGATTTCATCCATTCGATAGGTATACGGGCAAGGGATTGCAATTCGTTCAAATAAAAGCGGCTGGAAAATTCGATGGTACAAGTCCATTCCTCCAACGCTGACTGCTCCAATCGTGTCTCCATGATAAGCCTCATCAAGAGAAATAAATTTGTTCTTATGTTTATATTTTTCTGAATCGATATTTTGCCAGTATTGATAGGCAATTTTTAAGGCAATCTCAACAGACGCTGACCCTGTATCTGAGTAAAACACTTTAGATAAGTTTCCTGGAGTGATTTCTGCTAGTTTTTTTGCGAGTAAAATAGATGGCACATTTGCTGAACCAAGTAATGTAGAATGAGAAATTTTTTCGATTTGTTCATGCAGCGCTGAATTGAGCTCAGGATCACTATGACCGTGTACATTGACCCAAAGAGAGGCATATCCATCTAAGTAAGCTTTTCCTTCTATATCAAAGAGGTAGCTGCCTTTTCCTTTTTCAATAATTAATGGGTTATTTTGAATATACGATTTCATTTGAGTGAATGGATGCCAAACATATTCTTTATCCCATTGTTCTAATTGTTTATTTGTGTAGGACACAATTAAACACCTCCTGAATTTGTGTGACAAAATGATTATTTTGAACCAGTTCTTCAATGAGTTGGTCCATTTCTGTATGTATATTTTCGAAATTTGGCAAACAAACAAGCGGTGAAACAGCTATTAATTTTTCAATTGTTTGCACATTATCTTGATGAATCTCATTCGTATGATTGAACCGATTAAAGATGATAGATTGGATGTTTAATTGACATGCTTGTGCATATGTAAAAGTAGTCAAAGCGTCGTGAATAGCACCTAACCCACTAGGGGAGACAGCGATAATCGGCAAATCTGCATCTATTACTAAATCTTTTGTCATGTAAAAACCTGTTTTTTGTTCAATTAGTGGAACAGCCAATCCTCCAGCTCCTTCTACAAGGACTACATCAAACTCTTTTTGTAATTGTTGAATTCGATTTAAAATCCGTTGGATATCAATTTCTTGCTGAGTTAATCGGATTGCGAGATGAGGAGATGTTTCTGGTTTAAGTTGATAAATTCCTGAATTCTCTACTCCTAATTCCGTTTCAAACCAATGGAGATCTGGATAACCTTGTATATCTTCTCTATATCCAGTTTGAAAAGGTTTACAAATCATTGTTTTAACGCCTAATTGATTCAGTGTTTTATACAAGAAACTCGTTACCATTGTTTTTCCAATATCGGTTCCTGTCCCGGTTATAAAATAAGCTTGTCCCACTCTCTTTATCTCCTTTTCTATCAAGTAATGCACTCTTACAAGTAGTTTGTTTTCTGTTTATTCTCTGTCGGCTGAGCTGCCTGTGAATCTAATATAAAACGTCGAATTTGAGGTTTTAGTCGATAAATTAAGATAGAGCATATAACACAAAGTAATAAATCACCTGGAATTGGTAAAATCATGCCGAAGAATAAAGTGTCTTGAATGGATAAAGGTTTTTCTATAATCCATTTCATAGAACCATAAAGCCATGCACAACCAAATAGGTATACGACCGAAAGTGTGGCTGCATTAGCTAAAAAAATAGAAAATATCTTTTGTAATTGTAGTTTTTGAATGAGATATCCGTTTAATGCAGCGCCGGCAATATAACCTAATAAGTAACCAAATGTAGGTTTGAAAATATAACCGAAACCGCCTCCTTCAGCAAAAACAGGTACTCCAATAAGTCCAATTGTTACGTAACAAATTTGACTTAACATACCGATACGAGGCCCTAATAAAGCACCAGCAAGGTAAACAGGCACAATTTGGAGTGTGAATGGTATGTACGGGATTGGAATTTTAATATAGGCTCCGACAACTGTTAGAGCGGTAAATAAAGAAATATAGGCCAATGTTTTTGCCCTCACATAAAACACCCCCTTTCACTGCATTTTAGTTTGCACTATTCATTTTATAATGTCAACCTAAAAATAATTAGGTTTACAATTTGAGTGGGGATGTTTTTACCATAAATCAATTAATAGAAAAAGTATGATTATTTATGGACTTCACATAATATGGTAAAGTTAAAAGGATTGAAAGGGGGAATAGCAAAGTGGCTATTGCAATCGATAAGGTTGAACGAGAATTTTTAGAATATATAAAAAAAATCGCTGCCTATCATGAGGCACTTTCTGTGATTTATTGGGACTTACGTACAGGAGCTCCAAAAAAAGGGGTCGAACAGCGTTCAGAAGTTATTGGGATGTTGTCATCTGAAGTGTTTAAAATGGGTACGAGCAAGGAAATGGCTCACTTTATTGCAACGCTTTCAGCAAAGGATAACCAAGCTCAATTATCAGAAGTAACAAAAAGAATGGTAGAAGAATGTAAAAAAAATTATGAACGTAATAAAAAGATTCCAATGGATGAATATAAGGAATTTGTCATCTTACAATCTAAATCGACAAGCGCTTGGGAAGAGGCTCGTGAAAAAGCAGACTTTTCTTTATTTCAACCGTATTTAGAACAGATTGTTGCTTGTACAAGAAAATTCATTAAATATTGGGGATATGAACGCTATAAGTATAATACGTTATTAGATATGTATGAACCAGGTATGACGGTTGACGTATTAGATCAAGTATTTGCTGAGCTGCGTGAAAGGATTGTACCGCTTGTTAAACAAACTTCAATGAGCTCGCATCAACCAGATACATCATTTTTGTATAAATATTTTCCAAAAGAAAAGCAAAAACAATTTAGTTTAGACATTCTAAAGCAACTGGGCTATGACTTTGATTCAGGACGACTAGATGAAACAGTTCATCCATTTGCGACAGGGATTAATCGCGGTGATGTGAGGGTGACGACTCGCTATGATGAATATGATTTTCGTGGAGCCATATTCGGAACGATTCACGAGTGTGGTCATGCAATTTATGAACAAAATATCTCAAGTGCGTTAACAGGAACATTGTTAGATGACGGGACTTCGATGGGAATTCATGAATCGCAATCGCTATTTTTTGAGAATTTCATTGGTCGAAATAAGTATTTTTGGGAGAAGCAATATCCGTTGTTACAAAAATACGCTCCGGAACAATTTGCCGGTGTATCACTGGAGAGCTTCTACCGAGCCATTAACGAATCGAAGCCTTCCCTCATTAGAGTAGAGGCGGATGAACTTACATATCCTCTTCATATTATGATTCGTTATGAAATTGAAAAATCGCTATTTGATGGTGAATTAGAAGTAAAAGATTTACCGAAAGTATGGAATGATAAATATGAAGAATATTTAGGGATTGTGCCAGACAATGATGGAGTAGGTGTTTTACAAGATGTGCATTGGTCTGACGGAAGTTTTGGTTATTTCCCATCTTATGCACTAGGGTATATGTATGCAGCTCAAATGAAACAAACAATATTGAGAGACTTGCCTCATTATGACCAGCTATTAACAAGCGGTAACATCGAACCAATTAAGCAATGGTTGAATGAACGGATCCATCAGTATGGGAAAATGAAGAAACCATTAGACATTTTGAAGGAAACGACAGGAGAAGGTCTAAATGCACAATACTTGATTTCCTATTTAGAGGATAAATATAGGGATGTCTATAAATTGAATTGAATCATCAACAAAAGCCTTGGACGCCAAGGCTTTTATTGATGATTAGGCATATTATACAGTCTCTCGATTTTAAGTACATAGCTTCTAACGGACAAATTTATGTATAATAGTTGAAGTAACTATCGGGAGTGTTCTGTAGAATTAAACTATAGAAATAAATTTGTAATTTTCAAAAAATACGAACGATGAATTCGTATTCGGAAAATAAGTTCGTCTTTTTCTTGGAAAATAGCTTTTCAAAAGTGTATAACGTTGCTATAATGCATGTATTGCATCTAATAGTTTCGCTCGTATAATCGTGGGGATTGGCCCACAAGTTTCTACCGGATTACCGTAAATAATCCGACTATGAGTGGGAAATAAATCTTGTGTATCACGAATGATGAATGTATCCACATTCGTAGAAGCCCGAGAACTATTGTCTCACTTTAACAGACAATCGTTCCCGGGCTTTTTGCATAGTTCAAAATCGTGATATTTGCCTAGATGGCTAACAGATAAACATCCTAGATTGGGAGGAAGCTTTATGCAGCTTTTAAAGGAAAAGATTTTAAACGAAGGAGAAGCTCTTTCGGAAACAATTTTGAAGGTGGACTCGTTTTTGAATCACCAAATGGACCCCGTGCTTATGAAAAAAATGGGGGAAGAATTTGCAAAGAGATTTGAGGGAAAAGAGATTACAAAAGTGTTAACGATTGAATCGTCAGGAATTGGTCCTGGTGTGATGACGGCATTAACATTAGATGTACCTCTAATCTTTGCTCGTAAACGTAAATCATTGACGTTAACGGAAGATTTAATCACTTCTTCTGTTCACTCGTTCACGAAACAAGAAACAAATACTATTACGGTTTCTAATAAGTATATTGTCCCAGGAGACAAAGTTTTAATTATTGATGATTTTCTCGCGGTAGGTCAAGCGGCAAGAGGCTTAGTGGATATTTGTAACCAAGTCGATGCAGAAGTTGTTGGTATTGGAATTGTCATTGAGAAAGCTTTCCAAGATGGAGGCAAGGAATTACGAGATCAAGGTTTCCAAGTGGAATCGCTTGCTCGAATTCAAGCATTGAAAAAAGGCGAAATTACTTTTGCAGAAGAAATGGAAGGAGCCGCTGCTCATGTCTAAACAGTCACCGATGAAGGTTGGTTCACTAGGATTACAGCATGTTCTTGCGATGTATGCAGGAGCGGCTGTTATTCCTCTAATTGTCGGCGGAGCTTTAAAGTTAACCGCTGAGCAATTAACGTATTTAGTTTCGATTGACCTTTTAATGTGTGGAGTTGCTACCCTGCTTCAAGTTTGGAAAAATAAATTTTTTGGAATTGGTCTTCCTGTTGTATTAGGATGTACATTTACAGCCGTAGGTCCTATGATTGCAATCGGAAGTCAGTATGGGGTTACATCTATCTATGGTTCTATTCTAGTTTCTGGATTGATTGTCCTTTTAATTAGTAATTTTTTTGGAAAATTGGCAATGTTCTTCCCTCCAGTTGTAACAGGTTCCGTTGTAACGATTATCGGGCTTACGTTAATTCCTGCTGCGATTAATAATATGGGGGGCGGACAAGGAGCACCTGATTTTGGAGCGTTAGATAATATTGGTTTAGCTTTTGGAACGCTGATTTTTATTCTTCTTATGTACAAGTTTTCTACTGGTTTCATTCGTTCTATTTCGATCTTAATCGGATTGATTGGTGGAACAATTGTTGCTTATTTTATGGGAAAAGTAAGCTTTAAAGCAGTAGAGGATGCATCGTGGCTACACATGCCTGATATGTTTTACTTTGGTACACCTACCTTTAATGTGACAGCTATTATTATTATGACATTAGTAGCTATTGTTAGTTTAGTAGAATCAACAGGTGTATATTACGCATTAGGAGAAATTACGGGTAAAGACATTAAAGAAAAAGATTTAGTTGGCGGATATCGTTCAGAAGGTATTGCAACGATTATCGGTGGATTATTTAATTCTTTTCCGTATACAGCTTTTTCGCAAAACGTTGGCTTAATTCAATTATCGGGTGCTAAATCGAAGAATGTTATTTTTACAGCAGCTGGTATTATGATTGTAATTGGGTTTATGCCAAAAATCGGTGCGTTTACAACGATCATTCCTTCTGCTGTTCTAGGTGGAGCAATGATCGCTATGTTCGGTATGGTAGTAGCAGCTGGTATCAAAATGCTAAGTAAAGTAGATTTTAATTCACAAGGAAATTTATTAGTTATTGCTTGCTCTGTCGGAATGGGTCTAGGTGTTTCCGTTGTTCCAGGTTTATTTTCTCAAGTTCCAGAGAGTATGAAGGTTTTAACGGATAGTGGAATTGTTGCTGGTAGTTTAACAGCTATTGTTCTGAATATTGTGTTTAATATGATTCCATCGAAAAAAGAGAAACAGGCTCCTGTAGAAGTGAAGAAAGCGGCTTAATATAAAGAACTACCTTCTTAACTCGAATTTGAGTTAGGAAGGTAGTTTTTTTTGTCAATATCTTCTCTTCTCTTGCATATACTGTAAATAATATATAGAGAGAAAGTAAGTGAGCCGAGATGGAGAAGAAATATTGTTTACATTGTCAAACGCTATGCAGTGAAGAAAATGTATGTAAAGTATGTGGTAAGCAAGAATTTTGCAGCCTTATTATTAAAGTTCAATATCAATCTGAAAAAGATTCGAAAACAAACTATTAAAAAACCTACTAAGTATGATACTTTATCATACTTAGTAGGTTTTTTAGATAGTATGAAAAATCGCTTTTACATTTTAATCATCAAGATGATATGAATAGTTCCGGTGTTTTGAAGATGGATAGGCAGGCAAATGGCTTTTTCAAATCCATACATTTTTGCTTTGCCGACAAGGACAGTAGGAGGAGTAATATCCATACTGATGTTACTTTGTGCCAAGGTAGTAGCTAAGTTCCCTGCAATCATATTACCAAGCTCTGAGGTAAACGATTCTAACATTTCACCTTCAAGAGGCATGCCAAACATCGCCTCTCCAATTCTACTCATGCATGATTCAGAGCCTTCGATAATTAATCGGCCTGGTATATCTCCTGTCATCCCGATTAATACACTAAGAGCTTCTTGTTCGAAAGGTTGGGTAATTACGTTTGGTTTGTCCGTTTCCATTGTAAGTGGTAATACTGACTGTACAGCTGAAATTGTTCCATTTAAAACAGTTGTAACATGAGTACTAATGGCCATTTTCATTTCCTCCGATTCCATGAATTTCTTTTATCATACCAAAGAAGTAGTCTTAAATTACTATTTGTTTTTAAGAATTTATGAACTTTATTTACAGGGAGAATGATACTTTGAATAATCCTTCAATGACTGGAGATATTAACCACTAATTGAAGGAGTGGGAACATGGCTTATGTATTGTCTTCAGCTCATGCAGAGTTGCCTTATGCGTTAACACAGGACGCGATTATGGAGTTCTCAAGAGAGCTTTTTGGAGAATCATTTAAGAATATCGAACGATTATTACAAGCATTTAAAAATGGACAAGTGCAAACGCGTTATTTGTCCAATCATCTAGACTGGTTTAAAGAAGACCGGACCTTTGCGGAAAGAAACGACATGTATATCGACCAAGCGGTTCAATTCGGTGTAGAGGCGGTTAAGAAGTGTTTAACAAATGAACGATTTTTAAAAAGGGAAGTAGCAGAGAGCGAAATTGATGCTTTTTTTTACATATCTAGTACAGGAATTGCAACACCAACGATTGAAGCTCGAATTATGAATATTCTCCCATTCCGTCTACATACAAAAAGGATTCCGATTTGGGGGCTTGGGTGTGCGGGGGGGGCGAGCGGACTTGCGCGCGCTTTTGACTATTGTCAAGCTTATCCTAAAGCAAAGGTGCTTGTACTTAGTGTAGAGCTTTGTAGTTTAACGTTTCAGAAACGGGATATTTCTAAAAGTAATATCATTGGAACATCGCTTTTTTCCGATGGGGTAAGCTGTATTTTAGTATGCGGAGACGACGTGCCAGCAGCGGAGCTTTCCAGTAGCGGCCAGCAGTTTCATGTGCTTGCGAGTCAATCAACACTTATGCCCGATTCATTAGATGTCATGGGCTGGAATGTGAAAGATGAAGGACTGTATGTTGTATTTTCAAAAGATATTCCAACAATTGTGAAACAATGGCTAAAACCGAATGTTACAGCCTTTCTTGAAGAATATAACGTGACATTGCAGGATATTCGCTACTTTGTGGCGCATCCAGGTGGAAAGAAAGTTATTGAGGCTTATCAAGAGGCATTAGGATTTGATGAAGAGATGACATCGATTTCTATGGAGGTTTTAAAGGAGTTTGGAAATATGTCTTCAGCGACCGTTTTATATGTATTAGAACGATTTATGGAACGTGGAGGGATCCGTGGAGAATATGGCTTAGCAGCCGCACTTGGACCTGGTTTTTCTTCAGAATTAGTCTTAATGAGGTGGAACTAATGTTATTTCCCATTTTACTTAGTTTTGTTGTTGGACAACGGTTCATCGAACTAATTATTGCGAAACGAAATGAAAAACAGTTAAAAAATAGCGGTGCGATTGAGTTTGGGGCGGACCATTATCCATGGATTGTCTTACTTCATATTGGTTTCTTTACAGTGTTGCTGAGTGAAGTGCTTCTATTAGATCGTGAGTTATCTTCTTTATGGCCAATTTGGTTGTTGTTGTTTACACTTGCTCAAATAGGACGAATATGGGTGATAAGCTCTTTAGGGAAACATTGGAATACGAAGATTATTGTCTTACCATCAGCTGATGTCGTTATTAAAGGACCCTATAAATTTATGAAGCATCCGAACTATGTTATTGTGGCTACCGAAATTCTTGTGTTATCGCTGTTGTTTAATGCTTACTTCACAGCCATTATTTTTTCATTATTAAATCTTTGGATGATGAGGGTGCGAATTCCAATAGAGGAGCGGGCTTTGCAGGAACATACAGCATATTTTTCTGTATTTAAGCAAAAATAATAAATAAAAAAGTCAAAAAATTCATTGAAAATGATTATCGTTCATGATAAGATTCAAATGAACATGAAAATTATTCTCAATATACTTACTAATGAATGACGATATAAATAATTAAAAGGACGGTGCTTTAAATGGTTTGGTTATTTATTTTATTAACGGTAGTTACATATAGCTTTGTGATGAAACATGTATTAAGTCATATTCAAAAGCCGGTTAAAGTAGCGAACAAGCAAAACTATGTGAAAAATGAAAATATGGTAACAGTAGTTTCCGTTCAACCAGTCAGATCATGAATCTGGCTTTTTTTTATGCCTTCATACAATGAGGTCTGAATTTTCCTGTAGGAATAAATGTAGAAATCGTTTACAATAAGTATAAATAAAGAGATATGAGGGGTATGGATTCATGATTCAACAAACATTAGAGCAACAGTCAAAAATGGGAGTTTTGACCGCACTATATGAAAAGTTTCAGTCGGCTGGGGATGTAAGTAATGCCGATAAAATGAAGCAGTTAATAATGAAATGTAATCAAGATGAGTTTGTCCTTGCATTTTGCGGTCACTTTTCAGCCGGAAAATCAAGCATGATTAACTTTTTATTACAAGATCAAGTGTTGCCATCGAGTCCGATTCCAACAAGCGCGAATACAGTTAAGGTGCAAAAAGGGGAGAACTATGCGAAAGTATTCTACCATGATCAGCCGCCTGTCTTATTTCCAGCGCCGTATGATTTTAAGGAAGTAAAGAAATTTGCTAAAGATGGTGACTCTGTCTCAGCGATTACGATTAGTTCAAGTGAATTTCCATTGCCAGAATCTTGTGTCATTATGGACACACCTGGGATTGATTCTACGGATGATGCACACCGGGTTTCGACAGAGTCGGCTCTGCATTTAGCAGATGTTGTGTTTTATGTGATGGATTACAATCATGTTCAATCGGAAGTGAATTTTCTATTTACAAAGGAACTAATTGAAGCAAATAAACCAACGTACTTAATTATTAATATGATTGATAAGCACGATGAGAAAGAACTCAGCTTTGAAGGCTTTCAGCGTTCCGTAACGGAAGCATTCGCAAACTGGAATGTATTCCCAAGTGGTATTTTCTATACATCTGTAAGGGATTTAGATTTAGAAGCGAACCAAATTGAAACGGTACGTCAATTTATTTATGAGATGGCTGAGAAAGGTGAAGCCAGTGGTACAGACACAGTTATGCAGTCTGCCCATGTTTTAATTGAGAAGCATCTTACTTGGTTAGAGGAACAATTTGAGGAAGAGCATGAGAAAGAGTTTACATTATTAGCGGAATTACCGGATGATGAACGAGCGCAAATGACGGAGCAAGTGGAAAGTCTTCAACAAGAAAAGCGTGACATTCTTGCACGAATCGATCATGTGAAAGAACGATTTACGGATGATTTAGAAGAGATTTTGAAAAATGCTTATCTAATGCCAGCTCCTACGCGTGATTTAGCGACAGCCTTTTTAGAATCCACACAGCCTGACTTCAAAGTAGGCATGCTGTTTGCTAAAAAGAAAACAATGGCTGAGAAAGAGGAGCGATTACGTGCTTTTCTTGCTGATATTCAAGAAAAGGTGAAGATTCAACTGGAATGGCATATTAAAGAAATGGCCGTTAAAGTTCTTGCAGATGCTGAGGTTCATGATGCGAACTTAGAAAGTGAGGCACAATCGCTTTCGATTTCCATTATGGAGGAGTTTTTAAGAGGCTCTTTAAAACCGCAAGCTAGTATGACCGGAGAGTATGTGTTGAATTATACAAATGACTTGGCGAACTCTATAAAGAAAGAAGCACGTGGAGTAGCGGATCAATTTTTAGCAGATTTATTAGCTGCTATGAAGAAGAAAGCGGATAATAAATTACGTCAGCTATCTACTGAACTTGAGCAGTATGCTGATTTTGAAAGAGCATTAAATGCTTCCGCCGCCTTAGGTGATAAAGTAACAAAAGAACAAAAAGAGCTGCAAGATATTGCACATGCAACTTCTGATGTATTCGACAATCTAGCTGTTGACACATTAGTGAATCAATGGCTAGAAGAGGAACGAAATGTGAATGTGAAGATGATGGAAATAGGAAATCACGAAGTACGTGATGGAGCTGGTGCTTCTATTCTTGCAGAAATGGAAGCAAGTGCTGGTACAGACGTGAAGGAAGCATCGGTTGTTAAAGGCGATTTACGCGGAAAAGAAAAACTTCTTGAAACGGCAACAAGTTTACAAGAAGCCGCCCAACTGATTCAGCCTTTAAAAGGATTCCAATCTTTATACAAAGAATTAACAGACAAAGCCAGTCGCCTAGAGCAGCAAACATTTACCGTTGCTTTATTCGGGGCTTTTAGTGCAGGGAAATCCTCCTTCGCTAATGCGTTAATGGGGGAAAAAGTATTGCCTGTTTCACCGAATCCGACGACAGCTGCTATCAATAAAATTATGGCGTCAAATGCGGAGCATTCACACGGTACTGCAACTGTTCAATTAAAAACAGAAGCGATGTTACTCGAAGACGTATCACTTGCGCTAAATGCTTTTGGAAAGCAAGCAAAAACACTGGATGAAGCGTATCAATTTGCGGGTGAGATTGTTGCGAAAGCAGATGAACAGGAAACAGGTAAAACGTATCTTTCTTTCTTAAGAGCGTTTCATCAAGGGTTACCTCCTTACAAAGAGCAGCTTGGTACCGTTATTACAGTAGATTTAGATGGCTTTAAAAGCTTTGCGGCTGAGGAATCGAAGTCTTGTCTTGTTGATTTAATTGAACTGTATTATGATTGCGCCATGACGAAGCAAGGAATGGTATTAGTTGATACACCGGGAGCCGATTCCATTAATGCTCGTCATACAGGAGCGGCCTTTGAATATATTAAAAATTCAGATGCCATTTTATTTGTGACGTATTATAATCATCCATTCTCGAAAGCGGACCGTGAGTTTTTAATTCAGCTTGGTCGTGTTAAAGATTCCTTTGCGATGGATAAAATGTTCTTTATCGTTAATGCGGTAGATTTGGCGGAAACGACAGAAGAATTAGAGGACGTAATCGAATATGTGAAAGACCAATTAAATGGCTTTGGTATTCGCTTCCCGAAATTATTCCCGTTAACGAGTAAAGGGGCGCTTTCAGAAAAGCTTGAGCCAGGTTCCTTCCATCACGCATTCTTGCCGAATAGTGGAATTAGTACGTTCCAATCACGTTTCGATGACTTTATTGAACATGATTTAACGGACCTTGCGATTGAGTCAGCAGAAGCGGCTGTCATTCGCGCAGAAGAACTATTAGCGGATGTAATTGCTGCTTCTAAACAAGATGAGCAAGCGAAATTGCGTGCATTAGAAACGTTGAACGAGGAAAGCCAAGCGATTGCTGACATACTTGCGTTGATTCCGAGCGAAGCAGAGAAAAAACGATTGAAAAAAGAAGTGGATGAACTAACTTTCTATAGTAAGCAGCGTGTCTTTTTACGTTTTACGGATTTCTTTAAAGAATCCTTTAACCCAGCTGTTATTAAAGACGATGGGCAGGACTTAAAGGTTGTATTGAAGCAAGCGCTACAAAGTTTATTAGAATCATTAGGCTTTGACCTTTCCCAGGAAATGAGAGCGACGGCTTTGCGTTCAGAAGTATTCGTTAATAAGTTATTAAAAGAAAAGCAAGTGTCACTGTTACAGCAAATTCAAGATGTTAGAAAGACCATTTCTTTGCAGTCTTATGAAGCGGCAGGACGGGATATTCCTGAATTCAAGCGGGCCTTTGAAGACCTAACAGAAGCGGAATTCAAAAAAGAGTTAGCTCTTTTTAAGAATCCAAAGGCCTTCTTTGAAAAAAATGAAAAAGTGCATATGAGCAATGCTATTCAAACGCGTTTAGATCAGCCGGCTCTTGATTATGTACAATTCCAAGGTGGACGTATGTTTGAAGCCTACACAGCGATGCTTGAAGAAGAACTAGTTGCCATTCAACAAGCTTATCAACGAGAAATTGCTGATATCTTTGCTGGTTTACGTTCTGCTTTAGAAGAAAAAGTGGATATTCCGTACTATGAAGAAGTATTGGAGAAAATGAAAAGAAAGCATTCTTAATGAAAAAAGCGGACTTACTAAAATAAGTAAGTCTGCTTTTTTACTTTTTTTGTTTGAAAGGGTGATTCTACCTCTCTTCTCACAATGATACTAGAATAAAAATATCAATAGATTAACTCTTCCTAATTTCACGTTCATTTAATGGTTGGACAGGACGATGATTGTCTGGGAAGATTTGACGAAATGCCTCGATTTGTTCTTTAGACATTTCAATTGGCTGCTCTAATACAATCCACTTAACGTTTTCAGAACATGGAGGAGTCGTTAATGAACCATTATATCTAAATGATTGTTGATCTTTTGGAAGTATCTCCGTCAAGTTTATCGGATTAGCTAGTTTCTTCGCTTCAGTTGTTTTTTCTTGAGGGAGGACTTTCCAGGCCTGTTCAAGAACCTCATTTGCTTTGCCTTCCTTAATCATTAGCCCTATTACGGCTAATTGATTGTTGGCATCTTTATGTACGAGATGTAATTCCATATCGAAATTTTGTCCATTAAATTGATGTTCGCTTGGTGTATGAAAATGAAATTGAGCTAATGTATACTTATTACTGTTTAGAACAATGAAGTTATCTGATGTTGCAGGATTCCCTTGAATAGTATGTCCATTGTTTTCTAGGGAAAATTCAGAGGATATGTAGTTGATTTGTAGCTCTTCAAGTTGTTTATCTGTTTTAATTTGGGATGTCTCAACATTGATAGGGGATTGTTCCTTCCCGTTTATACATGCAGAGTTTAGAGGATCTAACTCACCCCAATGTTCTGGCCCTGTTTCCCCTTTGTAGGACCAATCCGTTTCATGATGTACAGTCGTTGACGTTTCTGTGGATTCTTCTTTTTGAAGCTTCTCTTCCTTAGTTGATTCGGTTAATCCTGAAGAACAACCAGCTAATGCTAGAGAAATAAAAGTTGTTAACAGGGTGAAGCTTAATTTACGAATTTTCATTTTGAACCTCCCTATTCTATTTTTGTGTGATATTTTATAACACTAGTCCTAAATTAATATAATTTATACATATTTTCAACCAATTTTTGAAAAATAGGAATTGTTGACTAGCAGTTTTTTGAAAGGCTGTGTTAAATAATAGTTGATCAAATGAGTAGGAACCAAAAATCAACAGCGTCCTATAACAAACTCTTTTTAAAAAGTAACTATACTAATAAAAATCATGATAAAATAGGTACACATCATAGTTGAGGTGGTAGTATGTTAGGAAATGAAAACGAACAGCGTCCAACTTTTCTACTTGTAGACGGGATGGCGCTTTTATTTAGAGCTTTTTATGGAACGGCAGTTACGGGACAGTTTATGATTAATTCAAAAGGTGTACCGACGAATGCAGTGCAAGGATTTTTAAAGCATATGCTAACGGCAACTAATCATTTTAAGCCAAGCCATGTGGCGGTTTGTTGGGATATGGGCAGTCATACGTTTCGAAATGAACTGTTTGATGGGTATAAGGCGAATCGTTCGGATGCACCAGTGGAGATGATTCCACAGTTTGATTTAGCGAAGGAAGCAGTTCAAGCCTTTGATATTCCGAATATTGGACTAGCTGGTTTTGAAGCGGATGATTGTATTGGAACGATTGCGAAAGCGTCAGCTAAGGATAGTCGTGTAGGCATTTTAACGGGAGATCAAGATATGCTGCAATTGTTAGATGAGCATATTTCTGTTGTGTTATTGAAAAAAGGCTTTGGTAATTATGATGTGCATAATCCTCATAGTTTTTATGAATGGAAAGGGATTAAGCCGAGGCAAATGATTGATTTAAAAGCGTTAATGGGCGATACAGCAGATAACTATCCAGGTGTAAAGGGAATTGGGGAAAAAACAGCGTTAAAATTATTAACGGAGTATGAAAGTATCGAAGGCATTTTAGAAAATTTATCTTCATTAACGAAGGGGCAGCGGGCGAAGATTGAAGCAGAGCTTGAGATGCTTCATTTATCCCGAAAGCTTGCTGAAATTAAATGTGATGTACCGATTTCTTGCTCGCTTGATGCGGCATATTTTCAATATGATGAAGAAAAGGTACGGTATATGTTAGAGACGCATGAATTTCGATCAGTTTTACGTATGCTATAAGAGGGCAGGAGCTTCAGAACAGAAGCTCCTGTTTTTTTGTATTATTGATCATATATGTAAAATGATGTAGTAAGAGAAGAGTATTATATATTGTTTATCATTAAACATGTAAGAGAGAAGAAAATAATATTATAGAAACATAGGAAGTATAGGTCATAATAAAATTTTTATTTACTTTTCGAATTCATAGCAGTATGCTAATCACAGTTTCATATTTCTAAATCGCTGAAACCGTTTGGTGCGGGGGAACCATTATTAGAATTGTTTAACAATTCAAGGGGTGAATCCTTTCAAGGTAGGGCTACTCAAAGGTCCGAATCCGACAGCTAACCTCGTAAGCGTTATATGAGAAGGAAGGTGGAGCTTGTGAGACAAAAAAATTGATGTCTGCAGGTCTATTTAACTTTGACTTGTAGGCATTTTTGCGTTTTTTTCAAGCTTTTTTATTTAATTGGGTAATATACAATTACTATTTATGTTTGGTGGTGATTCTTAGTGATGGCCTCTATAAAAAGGTTTTTAATTGGTCGGCCTTTAAAATCAACGGCAGCCGGGGAACAAAAGCTTAATAAAACAAAAGCTTTGGCTATATTATCTTCTGATGCGTTGTCTTCTGTTGCATATGGTCCAGAGCAAATATTGATTGTGCTAGTTACAGTGGGTGTGACTGCATTTTGGTATTCCATTCCTATCGCTGTTGGGGTATTGATTCTGTTAACGGCTTTAATTTTGTCTTATCGACAAATTATCTTTGCTTATCCTCATGGAGGGGGAGCGTATGTTGTTTCAAAGAATAATTTGGGTGTGAATCCAGGATTGATAGCTGGAGGATCCTTATTAGTCGATTATATTTTAACTGTGGCTGTAAGTGTGTCTGCGGGTACGGATGCCATCACATCTGCTTTTCCTAGTTTACATGCACATAATGTGATGATAGCCATCATGTTTGTCATATTTCTTACGATTCTTAACTTAAGAGGAGTAACAGAGTCGGCTTCTATATTAGCCTATCCGGTGTATTTATTCGTTTTAGCGTTATTCATTCTAATTGGTGTGGGAATATACAAAATTTTGATAGGTGAAGTCTCTTCTGACTTACGTGCTTCAATTGGCACACCAGTCACGGGAATCAGTTTATTTATACTTCTAAGAGCATTTGCATCAGGTAGTTCTGCGTTGACAGGAGTTGAAGCAATTTCTAATGCGATTCCAAACTTTAAAGATCCAGCCCCTAATAACGCTGCAAAAACGTTAATTTTAATGGGCTCCTTACTTGCTGTGTTATTTACAGGCATTGTATTTTTAGCCTATTATTTAAGCATTGTTCCTAGCGCAGAGGTTACAGTTGTCTCGCAAATTGCTGAAGGGATATTTGGACGAAATTTCATGTATTTCTTTATTCAAGGGACAACAGCATTGATATTAATCCTTGCTGCCAACACAGGCTATTCTGCTTTCCCTTTGCTGGCGGTCAATCTTGCAAAGGATAAGTTTATACCAAGGATGTTTACAATTAGAGGAGATCGATTAGGATATTCGAATGGAATTATCATATTAGGGCTTGCTTCCATCGTCTTAATAATCGCTTTTGAAGGACATACAGAAAATCTTATCCCGCTTTATGCAGTAGGAGTATTTATTCCATTTACGTTGTCTCAGACTGGAATGATGGTTAAATGGATCCGTGAAAAGCCAAAAGGATGGGTTTTTAAGTTAATCATTAACTCCATTGGTGCTGTTATTAGTTTGATTGTCACCATCATATTCTTTTTAACTAAATTTACTCAGGTTTGGCCGGTTTTAGTTTTTTTACCTATCATCATTTTCGTTTTTCATCGAATTAGAAAGCATTATGATGCAGTAGGTGAGCAGCTAAGGGTTGCGTCTTGTGAACCTGCTGTACCAATCGAAGGGAATGTAATCATTGTACCTGTTGCTGGTATTACTCATGTGGTGGAGAATTCATTAAACTATGCAAAATCCCTTTCAGCAGAACAGATTATAGCTGTTTACGTTTCTTTTGAACGAGAAGATGAAAAAAAGTTTGAGGATAATTGGAAGAAATGGCAACCCGATGTGAGACTTGTAACTTTACACTCACATTACAGAAGCATCATAGGTCCATTAACTAAATTTATTGATACCATTGAACATAAAGCGAGTGAAGCAAACTATCGGGTTACAGTCGTTATACCACAATTTATTCCAAGGAAAGGCTGGCACAATATTCTTCATAATCAATCAAGTTTACTGATTCGTACATCCTTGCTTTATCGAAGAAATGTCATTATCACGACTGTACCTTATCATTTGAAAAAGTAAAATATGTTCGAGCGATACAATAGCTGTTACTTTGAATAGAGCGAACTTATTGAATGAGTAAAGTGATAAAAAATCTTTTTCATTGTAGCGAGTTTATTAAAGCTTTAAATACCACTTTGTTCAGAAGTAAAGTTTACTCTGAACGAAGTGGTATTTCTCGTGTTTATTATTAATTTTTTATTAGATAAACGATAGGAAAAAGTCAAAATTTGCGGTAAGATGAAGGAAAAAGTGTACGGAGAAGGTGGAAGATTGGCTTGGTCGACTGAAGAGTATATTACATATTTAGAAGGAAAAGGTTTTTCTTTTGGTGAAGATATGATTGGTTTTATTTATTTTGGAAAACAGTATACGAAAGCTAGTGATTCTTTAGTTAATATTGCGATTGAACTAACATTAAAGGTGCAAAAAAAGTTCGACGGCAGCTTTTATGTATCTTTGCTTGAAACTTTAACAAAAAATCATATTGCTACAAAACGAGAAGCGGAAAAGTTTGCTCGTGAACAAGGCTTATTTCAATAAAATCGGACTCCCTTAATGGAAGTCCGGTTTTATTTTTCTTTTTTTAGCAGGCAGTTCGGCAATAACCATCCCAAACAAAATACATATACAGCCAGCGATTGAAGCGAATGTTAACTTTTCATCAATCCATAGATAGGATGTGAGAGCGGCAAATACCGGCTCAGTTGCAAAAATTAACGCAACTCGTGTTGGAGATGTGTAGGCTTGGAAATGCGTTTGCGCAAAAAATGCTAATGCTGTGGCAAAAATAGCGGTCACAAACAAGGCGCTCCAAACTTCTGTTTGCAACATGATGGTTGGATTGACTAAGACTGAAATATCTTCACCAAAAATCGGTGCTGATATAAAGGATAGAATCGATACGGTAAACAGCTGCACTAATGTTAATGGTAAAGCTTCATAATCGCTAGCGACTTTAGCTGTCATAATAATTTGCATTGCAAAACTAACCGCACATAATAAGATGAGCAGATCACCAAGACTGAATGAGGCTGTATCGACCACTGTCATTAAATAAAGTCCAATTGTGGCTGCAATAACTCCGATGATTGCATTTTGTGATAATTTCATTTTTAAAAGTAATACGGAGAACAGCGGAACAAGCACGACGCTTAAGCCGGTAATAAAGCCGGCTTTGGCTGGAGTGGTATGCAGTAAACCTACCGTTTGAAATGCATATCCTAAAAAAAGCCAAATACCAATTTTAAATCCGGCAATTAATAAATTTCTTGACCAAACACCTTGTTCTTTTCGGATGAAAAGAACATAAATAATAAGTAGACTTATAAAGGCGATCGAAAATCGAATCCCATTAAAGCTATGTGGTTCAAGAAAAGAAGTTGCATTTTGAACCATAACAAAGGTCGCCCCCCAAATAAAGGCGACGAATAATAACGTAAAATCAGCTGTCTTTCTCATCTGGCCGCTCCTTGTTTAAGTGAATAGCTCGTCTAGCTAATTGATCGGCGGACTTATTTTCAATGCTTGGAATCCATTTTATAAAAAAGAGGTCTAATTGTTTTGCTAAAGTTAACGCTTGAGCAAGCAATGGTGCATAGCGTTTATTTTTGGCGAATTCTTTTTCCATTGCTTGGTTAATTGCTTGTGAATCCGTGCGAAAAGAGACAATTTGATAATGATTTTTCACACAAATTTCTAATGCTTTAATCAATGCATAGTATTCTGCTTCATGATTTTCCAGTAAGCCAAGTGGAATCGAATAGCGTTCTACATGACCATTATTATTAATAAAAATGCCTGCACCGCTTGGGCCAGGGTTCCCAGCACTAGCGCCATCAATATATACTTC
>NZ_JBALMU010000131.1:0-2397 GCF_036962285.1 Bacillus sp. JJ634 | reverse complement strand
TAATTTTTAAATATTTTCAATTTCTACTTTTGAGACTTCCTGAATACTAGAAATTGTGTAATACACATCAGATGTTTTTCTTTTTTGATCGACAAGTATTCTTATGGTAAGTGAGTGAATGTTTGTTTCCACATCTTTAATTCGAATGTTTTTTACATGAATATTTTCGTCCCTGATTTTTTGTAACACTTTTGAGATGTCTTCTTTTTCTTCTATTATAAGTTTAAGAAGAATTTCTTTTTGGCGAAGTGATATAGGACCAATCCAAGTAATGATAGGGGGAATAAGCTCTACACTAATAATTAAGAGAATGACCCCTGCGATTGCTTCGATAAAAAATCCAGCTCCTACAGCAATTCCGATTCCAGCAGCTCCCCAAATAATGGCGGCTGTTGTTAATCCAGAGATACTATTATCACGACGTAGAATAACGCCAGCGCCGATAAAGCCGATTCCAGAAACAATTTGCGCCGCTAGTCGAAGTGGATCCATTGTCACATTGAGCTCGTCGCTTCCAGGAAATTTAAAAGCCGACTCAATTGATACAATAGTAAGCATACAGCTGACAATAGAAATGACTAAGCTTGTTTTTAAGCCAACTGGTTTACGTTTGATTTCTCGTTCTAATCCAATAATCATTCCTAAAAAAGCAGAAATACCTAACTTTAATAGAATAAATAATTCCTCGTGTAAATTAAATGACCATTCCAACAATACCATCCCCATCCACAATAAAAACATCTATAATTTTAACTATTATAACCTCAAAAAAGGGAATTGAGATACAATGAATCTGTTAGTTTTAAGTTAAAAGAGAGGGAACTTCATGAAAGCTGCATTTATCAATCCTTATTTTGCTTTAGTAGTAGGTGTGATTACAGTTTCGTTTTCAGCAATTTTAGTGAAATTGGCATCCGCTCCATCGGGAATTATTGCCTTTTATCGCTTGTTGTTTACGGTGTTGCTATTACTACCATTTTTTCTTATTAAGCATGTTCATGAAATAAAGTTGATGATAAGGAAGGATTTCTTTCTTACGATGGCTGCGGGCATTTTTTTAGCCTTTCATTTTATTTTGTGGTTTGAGTCATTGAATTATACGACGGTTGCTAGCTCTACAGTTCTTGTCACGCTTCAGCCTATATTTGCTTTTACCGGTGCTTTTTTCTTTTTTAAAGAAAGTTTCTCCGTAAAAGTACTGATAAGTGGTGCGATAGCTATTATAGGGAGTGTCATTATTAGCTGGGGGGATTTTCGTATAAGTGGTTGGGCGCTTTTAGGGGATCTACTCGCTCTCATTGCCTGTGCTTTAGCCACAAGCTATCTACTAGTAGGTCAAGATGTTCGTAAGAGGATTTCATCTACTACATATACGTTTATCGTTTATTCATTTAGTACAATCGTGTTGTTCATTTATGTTGTAGTAGCTCAGCAACCATTGACAGGGTACCCTGTTGCTGATTGGATGTACTTTATTCTTCTAGCAATTTTTCCCACCTTATTAGGGCATTCTTTATTTAATTGGGCAATAAAATGGTTGAGTACGACGACGATTTCTATGGCGATTCTTTTAGAACCGGTCGGGGCAACAATCCTAGCGTACTTTCTTTTTGGAGAAAAAGTTATCTGGACACAACTGTTAGGCGGCGCGGTTATCTGTTATGGACTCATGATGTTTTTATATGAAGAGAGGAAACAATATAAAAAGGTTGAAAAGCGATAGGGCATTATATGCTTATCGCTTTTCTTTATTTAATAGGAATAAAATAAAGCAGCCATTCTTGTGAAAAAAAGAGCAAATAGTAAGCTCATAATCAAAGTACTTCCATTCACTTTCTCGTTTTGATTACTAATTTTAATGCCTTCTATAAAGGCGATACTAAATAAATAGAGTGCCATTAAATAAGATAGGAGTAGGCCGATTTCGGATGCATTCATTGCGTCACCTCTATAAAACCCTTTTATGTTTATATTATTCATGGCTAGTCATAATATGATAAAGGAAGAAATGTAAAACAATGAGAGAAGGAAAATCTACTTTTAAAAAAACTTTTAAAAAAGTATTGCAAACAATTTTTGTCCATGATATATTATTACTTGTCACTAAGACAACAAGTTAAATGATTACTTTAATGAGAAAACTTTTTAAAAAAAGAGGTTGACACATTAAAGGTGATTTGGTAAGATAATAAAGTCGCTGAAAAACGACAAGCATTGCTCTTTGAAAACTGAACAAAACAAAGCGCCAACGTTAATTTTTAAGTGAGCACACACTATAAAAAAGTGCAACATGAGCAAGTCAAATTCTATCGGAGAGTTTGATCCTGGCTCAGGACGAACGCTGGCGGCGTGCCTAATACATGCAAGTCGAGCGAATCAATGGGAGCTTGCTCCCGG
>NZ_JBALMU010000130.1:0-4215 GCF_036962285.1 Bacillus sp. JJ634 | reverse complement strand
TTTTCTGACTTTATCTCAATAGCTTCTTGTAAAAGCCTTTGAAGAAACACTTATAACCTTAAACTATTCAATTTACAACTCACTCTACTTAACCTAATTCGTTTCAATCCAATACTTCACATACAATCTTTTATGAGTATTCTTCTGCCTGTCCCCCCAACAATCCAGCCCTTTCATGCAAAAAGGACGCTTTCCCTATTCCGGAAATGCGCCCTTTTCTAGAATACCTAACACAACCGATGAGTTAACTCTCTATCAGTTCGCAGCACCCTGCTTTATTTTCAATTTCTTTTCTTGCGGAACGGACCGTTTTATAAATAATGAAACTATCCACGCGATAACTACTAGTACGAATGCAAGTAAAAACGCGCTTTTCATTCCAGCAATCATCGCCAGGATTTGTAATGTAGACTCCTGTTCCTTAATCACCGTTTTTTCCATAAAACGAGTAGAACTATTGGTCATGATTGATACAAGTAATGCTGTTCCTACAGCGCCAGCCACCTGCTGGAGAGTACTGATAATAGCCGTACCATGTGGATATAATGGAGGTGGCAATTCGTTCAAAGCGTTGGTCATAATCGGCATCATGACCATTGAAATCCCCAACATTAATAGCGTATTGAAAATCATAATCGTGCTGTAGGGGGTTGACAATGTAATAAAAGCAAATTGCCACAGCGTATTTGCTATCAAACCCAATCCAATAAGCGCAAGCCACTTGGCACCAAATTTATCAAATAATCGGCCTGTAATTGGTGACATTATCCCCATAACAATACCGCCTGGCAACATAATCAAACCTGCCTCCAACGGACTGTAACCTAACGCATTCTGAAGAAAAATCGGCAACAACATCATCGCTGAAAACATCGCCATCATGACAATCATCATAATCAGCGTCGACATCCTAAAAATGTTGTATTTAAATGTTCTTAAATCTAGCAACGGTTGTGAAATCGTCAATTGCCTCCAAGTAAACAGGACTAAAGAAACAACGCCGATTGCAATTGGAACTAGGACTTCATTGCTCGACCAACCCCCATGACCTTCACCAGAACTGCTGAATCCATACACAATCCCCCCAAAGCCTAAGGTTGAAAGTAGAAGCGATATCGGATCAATCTTCGGTTTAGTCGTCTCCGTCACGTTTTTGAGCATCATATATGCAAATATAATAACAAACAGTGCAATCGGCAGAACGCCGTAAAAGAGAACCCTCCAACTGAAATGCTCTACAATAATTCCTGATAGAGTAGGTCCAATCGCTGGAGCAAAAGTAATGACAATTCCAATGGTCCCCATTGCCGAACCTCTTTTTTCAATAGGAACGATGGAGAATACCACATTGGTTAGTAAAGGAAAGAGCAGCCCGGTACCCGCCGCTTGAAGCAGTCTTCCAATCAAAAGCACTTCAATCCCTGGTGCGATAGCCGCTACCAATGTCCCCACCGTAAACAAGCCCATAGCTCCAAGGAACAAACTTCTTGTCGTGAACCGCTGAATTAAATAAGCAGTGACTGGTATAAGCACACCAATAACTAGTAGATATCCAGTTGTCAACCATTGCGCGGTACTCGGCTCAATTCCAAAGTCATCCATAATTTTTGACAAAGCTACGTTAAGCAGCGTTTCATTCAAAATGGCTACAAACACACCTAGAATCATAATCATGACCAACAAAAAGTTACCTCTACTCCCAAATGTCCCTCCGTTTTGAGTTGTTTCATTTTGATTTTTCAAATTCTTTCTCCTTTCGATTTGCAAAATACCCAATTAAAATATAGTTACATCAACGATATAATAATCGTCAGTTCAGAACAATTGGCACGGCTGTGCATTTCTTTCTCTTCCGTGTTAAGTCAAGCTCCGAAGCAAACTCTCCGGTGGAATATTACGTAAAAAAGGACTCGGTTCGCCTATACTGTAAAGCTGTAAGTAATGCATAGCCCGGGTGCAGGCGGTGTAGAACAATCTGCGCAAGCTCTCATCTCCGTATACTTCCGCTGATGCGTCATAAATGATAACCGCGTCGAATTCGATACCTTTGGCCAAATACGCCGGCATGACGACAACGCCTTGCTCGTATTCAATTGATCCACTCTTCACGAGCTTAATTCCTTCGATGCCGCTCAAGGAATCATATGCAGCGGTGCTTCCCTCTGCAGATTTGCATATAATTGCTATTGTGCTATACTGCCGTTTCCGTAAATCTGCAACTTGGGAAGCTATGGAGCGATGCAATTCAGCACGATTGGACAGTTGCGTCAATATAGGCCTCTCGCCATCGCGTTCAAAAGCGGTAATCCGTTTGCCGTCAGGTACAAGTTCGCGTGTAAATTCGATAATTGGTCTTGTGGATCTGTAGCTGCGAGTCAAGTTGATTGCAATCGTTCCATCCGCACCGTATAAGCTAGTAAGTGTGTGGAAATCGACCATTTCGCTGGCATGGGAGAATATTGCTTGGTTAAAGTCACCGAGCACGGTCATTCTTGCCGAAGGAAACAATCGTTTCAAAAACTCAAATTGAAATGGAGAATAATCTTGTGCCTCGTCTACAAGTACATGTTTGATCGAGCTGTTCGTCTGAAAGCCTTGAATCAGCTCTTTTATTAGTAAAAACGGAGTAGCATCTTCATAAAATAGTTTACCTTCGTCTAGCATTTTCACAGTCGATAGGCAAATATCCGACCACTCCCCGGGTACTTCCCGGTCCATCCACTGTTTAATCTGGATAGAATCGGTAAAAAACTGTCTGTATATTCCCCTAATGTTGACGAAACGAAACGCCTTGATTCGTTTTCGCAACGGTTTTAACTTCTGGCGAACAATCAAGCGGGCTAACACCTCAGGCTCGATTTCATAATCATGAATCGAATCTCCTTTAAAGCCGCGTTTTTCCGCTAAGTAAGTATATGCCTTATGGTAATCCTCATTGCTAAGCAGCTCGATTTCCTCCTGTACCCACGGCTTAGTCCGTTCGAGCTTCTCGGCTTCATCTATTTGCTTAATTAGCCAATCCTTTAATTTTTCAAGTCTGCTATGAAAGCGAAGCGAGGTGTCACTGCTATAAAACTTTTCCTCAATTTGTTTAGCCGTAACAATTGTCTTTCCTCTGAAGATAATCCCTTTGAATACCATTCCGGATAATTCCAGCGACTCCCTGTATGATTTAATTGCCTCAAAAAAACAGGTGGTAGCCTTGAATTGGATGCTCGCAATCCTTGTTTTATATAATGGGTTATCCACTGCAGTCAAAACATATTCCAATTGATCGTAAGGATTCTCAACTGGAAACTCACTTTTCAGCCGATGATCCAAGTACTCCTGGAATGTGACCTGCTGCATATTCTCTTCGCCGAGTTCTGGCAGCACATTGGAAACATAACTATTAAACATCGAATTAGGCGAAAAAAGAATGACTTGATCGGCATTTAGCATATCTCGATATTTATAGAGTAAATAAGCAATCCGCTGCAAGGCAGCCGATGTCTTACCGCTGCCAGCCGCGCCGTGTACAATGAGCATTCGCCCGCGATCGTGGCGGATGATTCGGTTTTGCTCCTGTTGAATGGTCGCTACTATATTGTGCATATGTTTATCTGTACCCTTACCAAGCACCTGCTGTAAAATCTCGTCACCAATAGTGAGACTGGTATTAAACATAGATTGGATAATGCCGCCGCGGATGAGATATTGCCACTTTTTCTCCAGTGTGCCATGGATGACACATCCAGGTGTAGCATACTGGGCTGGGCCAGGCTGGTAGTCGTAGTAGACACTGGAGATTGAAGCTCTCCAGTCGTAAATAAGGAAATTTTCTCCGCTTGTATCTGTGAGCGTAGAAATGCCAATATAGATTCGTTCCGCAGTTGAAGTTCCTTCTTCAATGAAATCAATTCGGCCAAAATAAGGCACTTCTTGCATCCGCCGCAGCGCAGATAATCTCTTAGATGCATGTCTATGCGTGCTTTGGCTTACAGACAAAGCTTGGGCCTCTTGTCTCAAGCCGATGATTGTCTCAAGATAATCGTCGAAGGTATCAACGTTAACCTTTACTTCATCCCAAAAGTGTTTGCGGATATTCACCACTTCCATCCGACGCCTGGAAGTTTCGCCCTCCAATCTATTGATTTGCTCTGTAATTGTCTCCATTACACTGTTCACTCGTTCTTGCTCCTGACGAAGTTCCATGTTCATATCAAACACTCCTTT
>NZ_JBALMU010000129.1:0-36502 GCF_036962285.1 Bacillus sp. JJ634 | reverse complement strand
CATAGAGTGTTGATGATTTCTGACTTTTTTCGCACGAAACCGTAGTTTGGCACACCTTTCAAAGAGAAATTTCTAGCTATAAAAAAATATTAAAATTAACACAATTTAACATTTGAGTATAATCATTACATTTGTTAAGATGTATTAGGGAGTATCTTAAATGCTCTCACCTATTTATCCCGCATCATGATTTGCACAATACCAATTTACGTATATTTTAGGAGGTATTTATGTCAAATCTTACTTTGCAAGTTAGTGAAAAGCTTCAAAAGTTTTTACAAGGACCAAAAAAGCTGTATATTAATGGACAATTCGTTGAAAGTGTCTCTAAGAAAACATTTTCCACTCCAAATCCAGCAACAGGTAAAAAACTTGTTGAAGTATATGAAGGTGATAAAGAGGATATTAATTTAGCCGTCAAGGCAGCTCGTAAAGCATTTGATGAAGGCCCATGGTCAAGATTAAGTGCAGCAGAGCGCAGTCGTTTAATGTACAAGCTCGCGGACTTAATGGAAGAAAACAAAACAGAGCTTGCTCAACTTGAAACATTAGATAACGGTAAACCAATTAGAGAAACAACTAATGCCGATATTCCATTAGCAATTGAACATATTCGATATTATGCAGGCTGGTCAACGAAAATCGTTGGACAAACTATCCCTGTAAGCGGCAATTATTTTAACTATACAAGACATGAAGCCGTTGGCGTTGTCGGACAAATCATCCCATGGAACTTCCCGCTCTTAATGGCCATGTGGAAGCTTGGGGCTGCTCTTGCCACTGGCTGCACAGTTGTTCTAAAACCGGCAGAGCAAACGCCTCTGTCTGCTCTCTACCTTGCTGAATTAATTTCTGAAGCAGGATTCCCAGACGGGGTTATCAACATCATTCCTGGCTTCGGAGAAACAGCAGGCCAATCTTTAGTCGATCACCCTGAAGTAGATAAGATTGCCTTCACTGGCTCAACAGAAGTCGGTAAACGCATCATGCGTTCTGCTTCCTATTCACTAAAACGGGTGACGCTTGAACTTGGTGGAAAGTCACCAAACATCATCCTGCCTGATGCTGATTTCTCTAAAGCGATTCCTGGTGCGTTAAACGGTGTTATGTTTAACCAAGGACAAGTTTGTTGCGCTGGCTCTCGTGTCTTTATTCAAAAGAAGCATTACGATAACGTGGTAGCTGACATGGCAAGTCATGCTAAATCTATTCAACAAGGAGCAGGTCTTGATCCAAATACTCAAATTGGACCGCTTGTTTCCGAAGAACAACAAAAGCGCGTGCTTGGCTACATTGCTAAAGGGATTACAGAAGGTGCGGAGATTCTAGCTGGCGGAGCTCCTCCTAGCGAAGAAGGTTATTTTGTTGCGCCTACTATTTTCGCAAATGTCGAAGATAACATGACGATTGCGAAAGAAGAAATCTTCGGTCCTGTTATTTCAGCTTTACCATATGAGGACTTAGATGATGTCATCAAACGAGCGAATGCAAGTGAATATGGCCTTGCTGCTGGTGTTTGGACGCGTGACATTGCCAATGCTCATTATATCGCTAACAAGCTGCGTGCTGGTACGGTTTGGGTCAACTGCTACAATGCATTTGATGCCGCTTCTCCATTTGGCGGATACAAACAATCCGGTATCGGCCGTGAAATGGGCTCCTATGCTCTAAACAACTATACAGAAGTGAAGAGCGTTTGGATTAATTTAAATAAATAATGTCAAAAGGGGCTGCTCCATTTGGAACAGCTCCCTTTTCTTGAAATACAGTCTCAATCATTAGCCCTCTTCTTCCCTCATTTGTTAAAATGAACATGAGTATAAAAAAGGAGGTTTTTTCCTATGTATGAAATAGCGATTATTGGAGCTGGAGCGGCTGGAGGCAGTGCGGCCATCTTTACAGCGAAAGCAGGAAAACAAACAGTTATTCTAGACAGCAGCCAAAGCGGCACAAAAAGAGCTTGGTTAGATAATCATTACGGTACAGCTGGAATTGCTGGACCTGATTTATTAGCAACAGGTCTAGCCCAAGCGAAAAAATTTGGTGCAGAGCTAATTGAAACAAAAGTAACGGGAATTAGTAAAACGGCTGAGGGATTTCAAATCCAAACAGAAAACGGATCGGTTGAAGCGAAACAAATCATTTTAGCAACAGGCGGACTAACAAGCTTAGCTGAAGAAGCAGGTATCACAACAAAAGATGGTACAGAGCCAAGATCAAAGAAAGTGTTTGATGTAGATGCTGCTGGAAAAACAAACGTAGAAGGCATTTGGGCTGCCGGAGCATGTGCAGGAACGAGCGCACATACGATCGTGACGGCTGGAGACGGTGCAAGAGTCGCAATCAACTTGATTAGCGAAATAAACGGAGAACGTTATGTTGATCACGATGTATTAAAATAAGACTGAAAAACAACAAACTGCAGATCCAGTTTGTTGTTTTTCATTGTTTACGGATGCTATAAGTTTCTTTTTTCTTTCTCTATTAGTACAATATAAGTTGTAGATTTTGGAAAGGGAGGAATCATAATGAGTGATTTCCAAGCAAATTTAGAAAAATACGCAGAGCTAGCTGTAAAAGTCGGTGTTAACATCCAACAGGGACAAACGCTTGTTGTCAATACGACACTAGAAGGCGCGGAGCTCGTACGCTTAATTGTCAAAAAGGCATATGAAGCTGGCGCATATAATGTAATTGTCAATTGGAACGACGACATTGTGAATCGTACAAAATATGAATTAGCACCAGATGAAGTCTTTCATGAATATCCTGAATGGCGTGCCAAAGAAACCATTGAACTAGCGGAAAAAGGAGCAGCCTTTCTATCTGTGATTTCCTCCAGTCCTGATTTATTAAAAGGCGTAGATCCAAAGCGAATTGCAAATTTCCAAAAAGCATCAGGTACTGCTTTAAAACCGTGGCGCCAAGCTATGCAATCCGATAAAGTAAGCTGGTCCATCGTAGCCGTTCCTTCTGAAGCTTGGGCAAACAAAGTATTCCCTGAAGAGCCGGCTGAAAATCGCGTACATAAACTATGGGAAGCCATCTTCAAAGCGGTTCGTGTTGATACAGAGAACCCTGTTGAAGCATGGAAAACACATGATGACACCTTGCATGAAAAAGTAGATTATTTGAATGACAAGCACTACAAAAAACTTCATTACACAGCTCCAGGAACCGACTTAACAATTGAGCTTCCTGAAAAACATCTATGGTGCGGCGCCGGCAGCATCAACCAACACGGACATCATTTTATGGCCAACATGCCGACGGAAGAAGTGTTTACGGTCCCATTAAAAACGGGTGTTAATGGAACAGTAAGAAGCACAAAACCGCTTAGCTATGGTGGAAATATTATTAATAACTTCTCTGTTACATTTAAAGATGGACGCATTATCGAGGTACAAGCAGAAGAAGGCGAAGAAATTTTAAAACAATTAGTGGATACAGATGAAGGCTCTCACTACTTAGGAGAAGTCGCACTCGTGCCATTCAACTCCCCTATTTCACAATCTAATGTGCTATTCTTTAATACACTGTTTGACGAAAATGCATCGAATCACTTAGCTATCGGCAGTGCATATGCCTTCTGTCTTGAAGGCGGGAAAGATATGACACCGGAACAACTAGCTGAACATGGCTTAAATGAAAGCTTAACTCACGTTGACTTCATGATTGGCTCTGACAAAATGAACATCGATGGCATTCTAGCTGACGGAACTGCTGAACCTGTCTTCCGTAATGGAGATTGGGCGTTTTAACATTAAGCTTGATATAGAGGCGTTTTGAAGGCTTTAAACCTTGAGTGGTCACAGAAATGGTCACATTTCTTTGGCTCTAAACATATTATCAAGTTCATTAGCCACGTGTTTCTGCATACTAGGGAGCACGCGGCTATATTTATCTAATGTAATTTGGATGGACGTATGACCCACCCGCTCCAAAATCACCTTTACATTAACATTTTGTTTGATTAACATCGTGACATATGTATGTCTTAAATCATGAAAACGGATTGCGGGTAATCCTAGCTTTATCGCTTGGGCTTTAAGACGTTTAGAAAGAGTAGCAGAATCAAGCGGATTCCCATAACGTGTACAAACAACTAAATCATAATCGTTGAAGTTTTGACCTTGCTTCAGCTTATGTCCGATAACAACTACTCGCTCTTTTTTCAATTGTTCTATCAACACATCAGGGATATGATATGAATTGAGCGAACACCAGCATTTGTTTTAGCTCCAACTTTAAACTGCTTTGCATTGAGGTCATAGATTTGTCTGATATAAATGACTTTTTGTTCAAAATCAATATCCTTCCAACGCAAGCCTAATATTTCACCTTTCCGCATCCCTGCTAATAGAGCGATTAAATAGACTGTATAAAATCGATGCTTCTTTGAATGTTGTATAAAACATTCTACCTGTTCCGTATCCCAAGCAGTCATTTCATTATTGTTTCGCTTTGGCAATGTAACATTTAAAACTGGATTTTCTTTTACAAGTTTTAAACTAACAGCTTTTTAAAAACCACCTTTAACATATCAATGATTTTCTTTATCGTATTAGGACTTAAAACCGTTTCTTCGACCAAATCATAAATAAATCTTTGGACTATCAAAGGTTCAATTTTTTGTATTCTAAAATGACCTAGTCTCGGACTGATATGACACTTGAAAAAACTAATATAGTTTTGATAAGTACTAACCGCTACATTTAATTTCATTTCCTTTAATCAGTCTTGAATAAAAGCACCTAATGTAATTTTATCCCGCTCAGTATACTTACCCAACCTAACATCAGTTAGAGATTCACTAAGAGCATGCTCCGCATCCTTCTTAGTATTGAAGCCTCATTTCTTTTTTTGTGTTCGTTTCCCTGTTAATTGGTCAATCCCCATATCTATTACATAAAAATATTTACCTGTTTTCTTGTCTTTCTTGATACTACCTTTCACTGTTAAAAAAACCCCAGATTCCCTAACAGAAAATAAGTCCCTTGGATATATTTTATCTAATACCACTAAAATTAAAAAGCCTTTCTGAAAGACCAAAAAAAGACATCCAACCAAATTGGATGTCTCCTTACAACTATTTCACTTGTTCTTGTAACACTCCTTTTAATAATTCAATGGCATTTTCTTCACTTGGGTCATTTGTACCTAGTTCACCTCGGAAAGCTAGAGCATGGATAATAGTAACGGAATATTTTATTTATAAGAAAAAATGCAAGTTATTAGGGACGTAGAAAAAGACAAAAAGTAGGCTATCAGGATTTTTTCGACAACATGAGAAATTTGCGTAGTTAATCGCTTTTATTAGAGAAGTGAGTTACTTCTGCTTAATTATACGATTTGTGCACAAATGACATAACCGCATAGTGTAAACTGTTGATTCCCTTGACCTTCTGCTCGAAAGATCCATTGATTAGGGGGAGAACCAACCGGTTGCATTTGAGTAAGTCTAACTTGATTACCGCCAGTAATAGAAAATCCAGCAGAGATCCCAATATTATTAGGTGGACAGGTAATGGTAAAGGTCGCGACACCAGCTTGTGAATTTACACATTGCGACATGATTTGAAAACCAGTTAATCCTGGTCCTGGTGGTCCTTCTGGTCCAGGAGGACAATTGCACATTTTTCCGTGCGATTTTGGAGTTGCAAACAGTGGACAGCATCCCCTAAACTGTGAATTAGAGGATTGAAGCCAAGAAGGAGGAACAATATAATGTTTCACTTTTACCATCCTTTCTCAATTACCTATAAACTATATATTCAAAAATAATTAAGGTGATTGGATAATTTATACAATTTTTTTGTGTATGGTTTTATTTAAAATATGGTAGGTTTTAATAGAAAAATTAATAAATCGGCATCTGCAACCATTTTAAGTGGCAATTTGTACACTTATTCGAGAAAAAAGAACATTAAGTTAAAGAAAAGTCTTCAAAAATAAACGTGACCTTTCCTCTTAGTTCTTGGTATTAACTCAGCTCTTCGAGTTTCAAACCTTATGAAGTTTACTGTAAAAGGCTATCTGGCGGACTTTGGAGATACGATTCATTTAGGAAAAATCAATGGAAAGTATGTATTACTATTTGAAGCGGATTCCGTTCAATTTGAAAAAGGTGTTTCTCCGATTGAATTTCATAAGCCCGATGATTTGCATGAGATTATTGAGAGGGTTAGGTGGATTTCAAATTGAACAAAACTCTATTTTCGTTTTCAAATTCCCTATTCGGAATTTTTGTCGGTGTATACGAACTTTTATATCACAATACATAAAATGCCCTCTCTATTTGAGCGGGCATAGGGATAAATATTATTGACTGTTGGTCTTTTTCATGGTCACTTGTGGTCGCAAAATTGATCACAGAATAGCTCTAAACCCTTGCTAGACAAGGGTGTTGACTTCATGATTGGCTCTGACAAAATGAACATCGACGGAATTCTAGCTGACGGAACTGCTGAACCTGTCTTCCGTAATGGAGGTTGGGCGTTTTAACATTAAACATATGATTAAATTCAACAGCCACATGTTTCTATATACTAGAAAACACGTGGCTGTTTCTTTTGCCATATTCTTCATTCGATAGATAGTCGATATGCCTTTACAATGATTCCGTCATCAGCAGGCTGAAAATCAAATTGCGGCATTCGTACAAAGCCCATACGTTCATACAGCCGCATAGCAGATTTCATAAAATCTGCTGTATGTAAGCCGATATACTGTGAACCTTTTGCTTTTGTTCGACGAATACATTCTTTTATTAATGCCTCAGCAACACCTCTTCCTCTTGACTGCGGTGTGACTGCCAGCATTCTGATTTCAGGGTAATCTAACATATCAACAAGTCCTTTATAAGCATCTGATTTCTCAGGAAACAGAGCAACACTGCCTACCACTTCTCCATCTAATTCAGCAACTAGAAGTTCAACATCCTTCTGTTCATCGGCATTTGACGCGATAGATTTCTTTAGAGCCTCCCAATGTCCTTCTGGGATGCCCTGTGCATGTTCTTCATATGCCTCTATTCTTTGCTGTCGAATCATTTCTACTTCATCACTGAAAGCCTTACGAATTTTTACCACGTAAATTCCCCCTCTTGTTCTACACAAATATGTTGCGAATCAATTCTGCAAGCTCTTTTTTAATCTTCCTCCATAAACAGCTCCATCAGCATTTTCTCCCGATGCTGTAAAAAATACTTCGTTATTTGATAATGCTCCGTACTCTCATAATCTACTTCTTTAATTTCCCCATGATCAAAGCTCAGAATTTGTGCATCCGGATAGCCGAGTAAAATAGGAGAATGCGTGGCAATAATAAATTGAACATTCCCTTTCGTCATTAAATCGTGCATAACACGAAGAAGAGCTAGCTGTCTCGCTGGTGATAATGCCGCCTCTGGTTCATCTAAAAAATAAATCGCATTTTCATTAAATCGATTTGTAAATAAAGATAGAAACGATTCGCCATGTCATTGCTTATGCAAAGATTGTCCCCCGTAGCTCTGATAAATACTAGAATGCCCCTTTGCTAATTCATCAATATGAGAAGCAAACTGGTAAAATGATTCCGCTCGCAGGAAAAAGCCATTCGTAATTTTCGGCAGCCACGAAAGCCGAATATAATCTCGCAAATCAGCTTGTGCTGCATATACATCATATATATTATTCCGACCGCCGCCAGCAGCATGAAAACCAGCATTCACCGCAATTGCTTCTAATAAAGTGGATTTTCCCGAGCCATTCTCGCCAACAAAAAAAGTGACCGGCTTCTCGATTTCTAATTCAGATAATGATCGAATCGCTGGAATTGAAAATGGATACTGACCCCCATCCACTTTGTCTTGAAGCATAGTGATTTTCCTTAAAAACATCGACTATCCTCCTTTATCATACTTTAACTAATCGTAATCTTCCTTCTCATCCTTTCACTCTTTCTATTATTTTTAAGGCCGTCCAAAGTTTAAAGCTTGGGACGGCCTCTTTTCATTCCAATATAAAGTTAAGAGCTTACCATCTCATCATAAATCAACTTACCAATCTTACTAATAATCTGACGGCTTTCCTCTTCTGACGCCATATCTTCCGTTAAAACAGACGCGTAAACCGTTTCTGTTTCAGAGCGAATAATAGCCGCATCATGCATGACTCCACGAAGGCTGCCTGTTTTATTCCCAACTTTCACACCTTTTCCCATCATAGCAGGAAGGCGTTCCTTAAATTGCTGCTGTTCAAAGATGTCTAGAATCCTTTCTTGACTGGCTTTTGTTAAAAAATTACCCGTATGTATCGCTTTTAAGCATCGTACCGTATCCGCGGCTGACATCGTATTGTCGCGCCCTTCCTTTAACGCCTTAAAATCAAACATTCTTCGTTCTAGAACGGTATTTTCCAATCCTAGCTCTTGAATACATTGATTAATCTTTTCAAAAGTAAGCAACGTCATCATCATATTCGTAGAGGTGTTATCCGAAATTGTAATCATGAGCGTTAATAAATCTTCAACTGTTAAAAATACCTTATCTGACAAAGTATGGAGTACACCAGACCCGCGAGTGACCTCATTGCGTGGAATCGTTAACGGCTGATTTAAATAAATATCTTTGTTCTCAGCTTGACGATACCCTTCAATAATCATCGGGATTTTAATTAAGCTTGCGGATTGAAACGCTTCATGTTCGTGATAAGAAATAGACTCTCCGCGATCGTTTTCAATTTTGTACGCGATTCGCCCATCAAATGTTTCAATAAGCTCTAAAATTTTCGGTTCAATTGATTGTAAAGTCATACAAATCCCCCTTTTTTCCCATTATCGAGGTGAACCCCTGCTCACCTCTTCTCTTTATTCTATCACGGAAAGAGTGAGAACTTATAGACCTATCCGTTCATAACGGTTCAAGATCTGGAGAACTTGTTGAATAATTAACCGTATTATATATAGCAATATGAAAATAAATAAAAGCACCACCCTATACTTTGTGATGCTTTAGTTTCCCCATTGATTTATTCTATTTCGCTTTGGCAGTATGACTTTTTAAAAGTGGAAACCGCTTCTTTTCCGTTGTATCGACTTGTGTGATTTCACCGTTATGTACCGTAATAACTACTGAACCATACTGGATATTTTGCAAACTGGATAAAATATATTGTAATTGCTGCTCTTCTAACTTGCTCATACGAAGCCCCCCTATAATCATGAATTCACACCTGCTTCTTGTATTCCACTGTTTCACTTATAGACATTATCAATTTATCAAAATAGTACAACAATTTTCACAGTTATCACATTAAACATATTAAAAAACTATGAATTAAATATAATACAGCAAGATAAATTTGTCAATTCACTTTTAAAACTTTTCCACCACTCCTAATTTCCTCCATTAGAATGGGGTATGTAAACAAAAAGGATGCACCCATAAAAATAGGTACATCCTTTTCTTCAGTTAATAACAGCTATAATTCCTTCTTCATCATCAAGCACTAGCTCAATTCCGGAATAAGGATCTCGGTTTAAAAATTCATCAAGCCATAAACGAAGTGCTTCGATTAAGTTCACTGTAATTAGAACTTGCTTACGCCCTTCCCAATACACTTCAGCAGAAAATCCATACTCATCGTCATACATCAATTCTACTTCAACATCTTGAGGTTGAATTTGTTTTTTACGAGAAATATACACACATAGTGCATTAATAATATCTTGTTCTGGAATGATTAATTTCTCCACGGATTAGTATCCTCTTTTTTCTTTTTATCCTTGAAGTAAACGAAGATTTTACGAATGATGACAATGATAGCTACGATTGCAATTACATTAATTAAGAAGCCAAGAATTGATCCTAATACACCCATATTCGCAAATAAGCTGCCAAATAGTAATCCAGCAAGTCCACCTAACATAAGACCTTTCATAAGTCCGCCAGACATAAAGCCGCCTTTATTAGTAGTGTTCGTCTTTGCTTTATTTGTTGTCGCATCAGATTTGTTTATATTATTATTTTGGATATTGCTGTTTCTATCAGTATTAAAGCTTTTCTTTCCTGATTTGTAGGATTTCGCATCAACCGTTGTTGCGCTCTCTTGGAATACAAAGCTGCCAACAGGTGCTAACACCAGAATTGCAGTTAATAAAGCTGCCAATAATTTTTTCATGTAAGTAAGTTCCTCCTTGATATATGTTTCATTTTTTAGTAAATGCACCTTATTGTCCTATACGAATTTTCCCATCACCTTTCAGCTTATACTTTATAGTATTTACGATATAGAACAAAATAAGTTTCATTTTTTTCTTTTATTTTTTCAAAAATAGTTTTTTGAGAAATAGTACCAAAATAGCATTTCATAGAAAAATAAGCAGAGAGTGTCTCCTCTGCTTATTCCTTCTATACTTATTAGTTTACACGTACAACATGTCCATTGAATGTGTCAGCCCAGTAACCGCTGCTCATATTCGCAATAGCTACGCCCGTAGAGCTTTGAGAACCGATGAATTTACCGCCGCCTACATAAATACCAACATGTCCATTTCTTTTATACGTATCAAAGAATACTAAATCTCCAGGCTGCATTTGGCTTGCTGAAACTTTTGTTCCAGATACCGCTAAAGCATCTGTATGCGCTGGAAGGCTCACACCTGCTTGACGATATGCCCAAGATACGAAAGCAGAACAATCGAATAAACCGTTCGCAATATCTGATGCCGTTCTACCGCCGCCAAATTTATAAGTAGAGTTCCCAATATACTTGTATCCTGCCGTAATCGCTGAACCTGTGTTAGCACTGCTTGGTTTAGGTGCAGCAGCTTTTGGTTCAGTTGGTTCAGTTGATTTAGTTGATTCAGTTGATTTCGATTTATCAGATGTATCAGATTTATCGTTTGCTGATGATGTTGAAGAGCTATTGTTAGATGTTGATGATTGTGTTGATTGTTGCGCTTCTCTTGCTGCTTGTTGTAAAGTTTGTTCTTCTGCTGCTTTACGTTTTGCTTCTTGTCTTCTTTCTTCAAGAATAGAAGCAATTTGCGACTCAAGATTAGCGTCCTTTTTCTCTAGGCTTTCTTGAAGCTGTTTCGTTGTTGCTTCTTTTGCCTCTAACTTCGCCATGGCTCTTTCACTTTGTTTCTTCTGAGATTCAATGTGAACCTGCATTCCTTCTAACTCAACCTTCATGCTTTTCAAGTTAGATAATTTCTTCTCAACTGCTTCTTTCTTCTCTTCTAATTCAGCTTTATCCGCTTCTTGTTGAGCTAAAATATCACGGTCTGCTTGAGCCATTGTCGCTACCGCTTGAACGCGACCTACGAAATCACTGAAGTCTGTTGCCCCAAATAATACTTCCACATAGTTGACATCGCCGCCGCTTTCTTGGAATGAAAGAGCACGTTCTTTAAGAACTTCTTCACGATTTGCAATTCGTTCTTCCAATGCTGCAATCGATTTTTTCAATGCATCTACGTCTGCTTGTGTTTCTTTAATTTGCTCTTTTGTTTTTGTAATCTTTGCGTTATTTTCTTGAATAGCTTTTTCAACTTGTTCAATTTGTTTTGTCAGCTTTGCTTGCTCTGCATTTAGTTCTTTAATAAGTTTCTGTGCTTCAGCAATTTCTTCTTGGATCCCTGTACGTTCAGACTCAATATTTGAAATGCTTTCTGCTTGTACTGCTGGAATTGAAAATAAACTTCCTAGTCCGATCATAATAGATGTATTTAATGCAATAAATTTTTTCTTCAAAATCGTTCCCCTGCTTTCTTCCCTAGCTATCTAGTAACAGATCCTTGGCATTCTATGAATCTTATTTATTATAAATAGCCTAGAAATTTTTATATGTTCTTAATGTATTAGTCTCATATGTAAGTTTGTAATGGATTAATATACATAATAAAATAACTTTTTCCTACATTGAAGTATAACATCATAATTTATCAAAGTGGTGTTATTCGTATTACATTTATATTTCATTTTAAACACAAAATCCTATTTTTCGACTTATTTCTTCACGTTAGGTAGCTAAAAAAACCTATATTATGACAAAACCCATGCAAACATAAGCCTAAATTAACGATGAAAATGAACTAAAAACCCTTAATTACCATTAAATAGATCTAATATTACAATAACGTTACAAATAAAATAAAACGCCATTTATTTCCTGTTGAACTATGAAAAAAAAACTAGGTGATACGACACTGTTGAATTTTGTCTTATTTTATGGGAAACGGTTCTTTCTAAAAAAAATAAGACTCTCACCGATATGGCAAGAGTCTTATCTCGTACTTTCTTTACTTTTGCAGCATGCGGAATACTTGCTCCACGTCTTTATCACCACGACCTGATAACGTTACGACAATCACATCATCACTTGACAATTCTTTCGCTAATTTAATCGCATGAGCAACAGCATGAGAACTTTCTAACGCTGGAATAATTCCCTCCGTTTTAGAAAGAAGCTGGAATGCATCTAATGCTTCCTGCCCTGTAACCGTTACATATTCCCCTCGACCGCTTACTTTTAAATAACTATGTTCTGGACCTACACCCGGATAATCTAATCCTGCTGCAATCGAGAAAGTAGGCTTCGGATTTCCTTCTTCATCTAACAACGTTAAACATTTAAAACCATGTATAACCGCTGGAACACCTTCTGAAATACTTGGTGCTTCTGCTGGTTCACAACCGATTAAACGAACGTTTGGTTCATCAATATAATGAGCGAATGAACCAATGGCATTGCTTCCTCCGCCTGCACATGCTACGATAGCGGTCGGTAACTTTCCTTCTTTTTCAAGAATTTGGCGTTTAGACTCTTCACTAATGACCGCTTGGAAATGCTTCACCATCGTTGGATATGGGTGAGGTCCTACAGCTGATCCTAATAAATAAAACGTATTTTCGTAGTTTTGAACTAAATCATTTAACGCTTCATCGACCGCTTCTTTCAAGCGACCTTGTCCCTTATCGACTGCTACAACTTTAGCACCTAGTAATTCCATTCGAAATACATTTAGTGCTTGTCGTTCCGTATCGACTTTCCCCATATAAATAACACATTCCAAGCCAAACATCGCACAAGCGGTAGCGGTAGCCACTCCGTGTTGACCTGCACCTGTCTCAGCGATCACACGTTTAGCTCCCATCTTTTTCGCTAATAAAATTTGGCCGATTGCATTATTAATCTTATGAGCACCTGTATGATTTAAATCTTCACGTTTTAAATAGATTTTCGCCCCGCCAATTTGTTCGGTTAAATTTTTCGCATATGTTAATGGATTTTCACGACCGATATATTCTTTTAAATAATATTGATATTCAGCTAAAAACTGTGGATCATCCTTATATTTCAAAAATTGTTCTTCTATTACATCCATTACTTTTTGAAGATTTTCTGGTATATAGCTGCCGCCAAACTCTCCAAAGTATCCTTTACTTTCTACACTATTACTCGTCATTCTAAACTCTACTCCTTTATCATACGTTTCATCTATTATAACAAGTGTCCATTAATATTGAAATATTGAAATAATTCTCTCGTGAAAATAGAACAGAAAAAACCTAAACGCCTATTTCACATTTAGGTTTTTTCCATCATTCAATCTATCCACTGTGTCACTTCCGAAAAATGCTTTCTCTTCCCTTTTAATTCCTTCTGTATATCGGAATAGCCGATGTACAGAAAGCCAACGACTTCTGATTTTCCTGTAAGTCCAAAAAACTCCTTCACTTCCGGTGCATAACAAATATCACCTGTTCTCCAAACCGCTCCTAATCCTAAAGCGTGTGCCGTTAGCAGCATATTTTGAACAGCCGCATGCACCGCAGCAAATTCCTCTTGAAGAAGCACTTTACTCTGATCTGAAGGTTCGACCGCTACTGTAATAATCACAGGTGCTCGCGACGGCTTATTTTTCTCACGCTCTAATCTTTTTTGGTCTTCCTCACTTAGAGGTTCCTCCATTTTTGCTTGTGTCATTTGAGCGAAAAGGTTTCCTAAACGATTTCGACCATCGCCTGTTAAAACGAAAAAACGCCACGGTTCTGTTCGATGATGACAAGGGGCCCATGTTCCCGCTTCTAAAATAGCTTCAACTGATTCTTTTGGTACTGGATCTGGCTTCACAACTCCGATACTTCTTCTCGTTTTAATCGCTGTAATAACATCCATTTTTTCAACACTCCTTATAAAGTGACCGTATAAACCTGATTGGTGAAAGCTTACCTATCTTCCTTGTCTCCTCATAAACTTGAGATGTGAGGCTTACTGCCCGTTAAATGTCGGATAAACATAATGAAGATGTAAAACTAACTGCTTTAAAATAAATATTACCAAACAAATATGTGATTTCCAATTCACACGCTATAATTAGTGAGATTGAGCGACCTTATCATCTGATTCATTCAGCAGAAAATCATGCAGTGCTTGACGATTGACCGCTTCATCGATTTGCAGCACAAGCTGACTATGACCGCCATTTTTCCCCTCAACTCGTTCATCGGTGTACGAACCTTGAACTGGAATCGTTAAAGTGTCTACAGATTCAGGCCGGTTAGATAACACTTCTTTAATTAAACTTAAGCTATCCACACTGCTAATATTAGTAGAAATATACGGTTGGACAGCCCCTAGTAATCTTGGAGCATTTGAGATTCCGTTTGTACTCACGACTTCATCCAATAATACTTTTATCACTTGTTGCTGACGTCTCGTTCTGCCAAAATCTGATTCGCTATCCTGTCTATAACGAGCATATCCAAGCAGTTCTTTCCCATTTAATTTCTGTGTTCCTTCGACTAAACTAACTCCAATCCCCTTACTCATGGACTTTTCTACATCAATTTCTATACCATCGGGGTTTAATGTATCGATAATCGTTTCAAATCCCTTAAAATCAACCATCACAAAATACTCTGTATCAATTCCAAAGTTTTCTTTGATCGTTTTTCTAACTAACTCAGGACCGCCTAAGAAATTAGCTGCATTGAGTTTGTAAGAATCGCTATAGCCTGGAATCGGAACATACATATCTCTCATTAATGTAACTAGTTTCACTTTTTGATTTTTCGAATCAAACTGAGCAATCATAATCGTATCGGAATTGGATTGCACTTGTCCTTTTCTTTTATCCACTCCGATTAATAAAATATGAACTTTATCTTGTTCATGTTTCTCCCCATTAAATTCTATTTCTTCTTTTTTATGAGCAGAACCGAGTGCACTTTCCGCTTTTGTTTTCGCATCATAATACTGAAAATACCCATAACTAAGCAGTCCTAAAGGGATCAATAATATAACTAATGCAAAAAGCTTAAGTTTTCTATACTTTTTCGTTCTTTTCTTGTTAGAACGCTTCACCGTCTCTTCCATATACGCTCCTTCTTTTATGTATAACTTTTATTTTTCTATATTATCGAATAAAAAGAAAATTTCGTCACTATAACTTTAAAAACTTTAGAAACTCTTAACATTTTTGCAATTCTATAAAAAAAGTTTGTAGAGACAAATTTCTCTACAAACTTTTTTACCTGCTTTACATATCAACACGTTCTTCAGCAAAGACTTTCGCTTTCCTTCTTTGTTTTTTCGACTTTTTAAAATATAACAATTCATATATACATGGAATAACAATGAGCGTGAGCAATGTAGAAACAGCTAAACCGCCAATAACAACGATGGCTAAGCTTTGCGAAACTAAGCTTCCTGTTTCCGCTTTTTTATATAAAAGAGGCAGCATCGCACAAATCGTGGCTACAGCTGTCATCACAATTGGACGGAATCTTATTGCTGACGCTTCAACAATCGCATCACGAATAATCATATGTTGTTCATTTTGTTTCACTCGGTCTAACAAGACAATTGCATTTGTCACGACAATACCAATTAACATAAGCGCCCCTAAAAGTGCTGTCATATCGACTGGAATACGACTAATTACCAGTCCTAAAACGGCACCAATCGCAGCGAACGGCAATGAAAATAGAATCGCAATCGGCGCTCTCATGGACTTAAATGTAATCACCATAATCAGAAAAACAATACCAATCGAAATGAACATCGTAACAAACAAATCAGTAAAATCATCGGCTTGCTGTACGCTTGCTCCTCCAACATACACCTCTACATCTTTCGGAATATCGAGACCTTTATTCTCTTTATCTCCAAATATCTCAACATTTACTTTGCTTGCAATATCAGAGAGTTTAGCTGGATCAACTGTTGCTGTTACTTGAAGATATGTTTCACCGTCTTTATGAAACAGATTCGTTGTACTTTCTTCACTCTTTAATGAAGCAACTTTTGATACAGGCATTAGACCAGACGCTGTCATAACCGGAATAGCCTTTAAATCCTCTGGTGTTTTCGGATTTAAGATTGGTTCAAGGTACACAGGTGTTAACTGTTCATCCAGCGTAATATGGCCGATAGGCGTTCTATTCAGCATTACACCGAGTTGTTGAGCAATTTGCTCTGTATTTCCTCTAGATGAATTGACCTTGAATGAGTAGATAGTTTTCTTTTCATCTTGATTCGTTGTAACTTCTTCTACACCTTCAATATCTTGAATTTGCTCTTTAATTTGATTAGCTGTTCCTTCGAGCTCTTTCACATTATTCCCGATTACATCGATCGTAATATCCGTTTGCCCTGCTCCCATCATAAAGGAAGCGGCACTCGCTTCAAGCTTCGCATCAGGATAATGCTCTTTTTGCTGCTCGATTTTTTCTAAGATTGTGTCAATCTGTTCTTTATCTTTTAATAGAATACCAAAAGTCGCCTCTGTAGGTGATGTCACCGCACCATATTGAGCGGCTTCAGCGGAGACTCCTAATTGCATAAACACATCATCGACTTCATTCATATCTTGAATCGTTTCTTCGAGTTCAATCGCTTTATCTTTTACTTCATCAAATGGCTGATCATTTGGATAAGCGAGCGTTGCTGATACATAATCAGCTGTCGAATTGTCCACCGCTCCTTTAGGCATCGCAAAGTATGTAGCAATAGAACTGATAAACAATAAGAAGGAAATCAGAAGGACAACCCATTTATGATTCAATGACCACGTCACAACCTTTGTAAAACGCTTGGCCGGTCGGTGTTTTGGAAGCTTCGTTTTCCTTAGCAGTCCTGCACTCATAAGCGGAACAACCGTTAACGCGACAAGTAACGAAGCAAGTAAAGAATACGTAACCGTTAAAGCAAAAGGCAGCAGGAACTCTTGAAGCCCTCCATTCAATAAAGCAACTGGCAAGAAAACAGCGACAGTTGTAAGAGTGGAAGCTGTAATCGCCACACCTACTTCTTTCGTAGCATCCATCACTAATTGAAGCGAAAACTTCTCCTGCTGCATTTTTCGGAAAATATTCTCAATAACAACAATGCTATCATCCACTAAGCGACCAATTGCTACAGCGACACCGCCCAGTGTTAAAATATTTAAGGTTACACCCGATAAGGATAACAAGAAGAGGGTTAAACCAAGGGACAGTGGAATCGAAACGATTGTAA
Organism: Bacillus sp. JJ634; assembly: GCF_036962285.1. Taxonomy (NCBI): domain Bacteria; kingdom Bacillati; phylum Bacillota; class Bacilli; order Caryophanales; family Bacillaceae; genus Bacillus; species Bacillus sp. JJ634. The sequence goes on along the minus strand of NZ_JBALMU010000129.1, from coordinate 18,992 downwards.
TAAAAGTGGAGCGTGCGTTTCGTAAAAAGACCATAATCACAATCGTAGCAAACAATGCACCAAGCAATACTTCTTTCACCATCGTCTGAACAGACGTCTCTACCATATCAGCGGTAGATAAATAAATCGTCGATTGCTGATCAGGGTACTTGTCATTAATTTCTTTTGTGATCTTTTCTACTTCACGGCTAATGGTTACAGCATTTGACTGACTGTCCTTAACAATGCTCATATCAATGCTGTCTTCTCCATTAAATCGACTAATAAGATTGTCGTTTTTTACTTCTTCAACCTCCGCCACTTGACCGAGCGTAACTCTTGGTTTGACCCTTAGTGCTTTTAGCTTGGCAACGCTTGTTACATCTCCAATTACTTTAATATTACTTGTCTTCCCGTCAATGACGTTTTCTCCAACAGCTAGAGCCGTATTTTGCCCGTTCAGAACTCCCATAATCTGTTCAATCGATACGTTCTTTTTCGCTAATTGTTTATTGTTCACTTTAACGGAAAGAACGGACTCCGCAGCACCAAATGTTTGAACATCGGAAACTCCTTTAATATCCTTATATAAAGGCTCGAGCTCCTCCTGAACAAAATCTAAGTTTTCCGCTGTTAATCCATCTTTAAATGTTACAGCGATAAATGAAATCGGAATCATCGATGTATTAAGCTGGGTAACTGTAGGCTTTGACATATGTTGAGGCAGAGCTACATTCCCTAAAGCTTCTTGGACATCCAGCTTTGCTTGTTTCATATCCGATCCTGCTTCAAAGAACAAATCAACTTTTGAAAAGCCGTCCCCCGTCACAGAATAGACAGAGGTCTTTCCTCTTAATCCTGTAACAGCCCTTTCAATCGGATCTGTTACGGTCGTTTCCATTGTTTTTGCATCCGTCCCCTGACCCATTGTGACAATCGTCACTTGTGGATTATCAGCGGAAGGTAAAAATTCCATAGGCAGTTTAAAATAGCTGAACATCCCAATTAATAGGATAAAAACAGTGACTAACGAAACAGCAGCTTTATTCTTAAACGCCCACTTTGTGAAGAATTCCACATACACATCCCCTATCATTGGAAAATTAATAAAATAGTCCCATATTAAATATTACCATAAACGGCCGACTAAAATGTGTAAAGAAGTATAAATTCTATGTAAACGCAGAAAAAAAACACTTCATTCTTTGGTATGGTCCAATCATCCATCCCTACCAAACAACAGAAGTGTATGCCGCATCTTTTCCTTATTCATGCACTCATTAACCCAACATACTATGCCCGCCATTTACCGATATGACCTGGCCAGTAATCCAATCCGCTGATTCTGATAATAAAAATAAAATAATTCCCGTTACATCATCCACTTTTCCAAGTCTTTTGAGCGGATACTGCTTGACCACCTTCGCAAGTGTTGCTTCATTAAAATTCAATTCACCTTGGTCAATGAGTCCAAGTGAAACCGTGTTACATTGCACGTTGTTTCGACCGGCTTCGATTGCTAGTGACTTTAAAAAGCTGATTGCTCCCCCTCTAGCAGCTGCTGAAACAATTAAATTTCGATCCCCTGTTCTTGCGGAATCTCCGACAATATTAATAAACTTCCCCTGATTGTTCTCCATCATCACAGGCATAAACGTATGTACTAAATTCAATACACCATAAAAACAAATATCTACTTCACGTTTCCATTCTTCCGGTTCATATTGAAAGAACGATTTTACTTGCGCCCAGCCAGCGTTGTTAACAATACAATCCACATGGCCAAACTTCTCATCAAGCGTTTCTTTTATTCTCTTAATATCTTCTAAACGCGCAAGATCACCTTGTACGAGAGTTACTTTCCCCCCAAGTTCTTCGATTTCTTTCGCTGTTTTCATAGCCTCTGCTTCAGATCCACGGTAATGTAACGCAACATTCGCCCCTTCACTAGCAGCCGCTAACGCAATTCCTCGACCAATTCCTTTTGCAGCACCGGTAATTAAGACATTTTTCCCTTGTAAACTACTATTCATCGAATAACCTCCTTCTAAAAATAGAACGAGGCTGTCTTAAAAGTAGAATCATGCGAATTTAGCTTATAATCGTGCTAAATTCATGAGAAATCATGCCAATTTGACTTATAATCCTGCCAAATCCACAGAAAATCATGCCAATCTCCTATTTTTAATTCAGCCTCATTCTTATGAAATTCTTACACCATTGTTAATCCGCCGCTCACTGAAAGTGTTTGACCCGTAATATATTCTGCTTCATCAGAGGCCAAGAACGCCACAGCATTAGCAATATCACTAGGTTGAGCTAAACGTCTGAACGGAATAGCTTTTTCTAAAGACGCTACAAGCTTTTCATTCGTTTCGCCGATTTCCTTAAATAGCGGTGTGTCAGCTGGTCCTGGTGCAATACAATTGACATTTAGTTTATGTCTTGCCATTTCCCTAGCCAATGTTTTCGTAAAGGCTACGATCCCACCTTTTGCAGCCGAGTAAACGGCTTCTCCACTTGAGCCAACTCTCGCTGAGTCAGAGGAAATATTAATGACTTTTCCGTAACCGTTTTCAACCATGACTGGCAAAATTTCTTTACATGTATGAATTTGCCCCATTAAATTAATATCAATAATTGCTTTCCATGTACTTGGTTCACTTTTTAAAAACGGTTCCACCTTATCCCATCCTGCATTATTGACCAATACATCAATCTTTTCAAAATGAGTAAGTGCTGTTGCGACTGCTTCCTGAACACTTTCTAACTTCGTTACATCGCAATACACAGCAACGGCTTCTGCTCCTTCTTCTTTTAAAATAGAAACCGTTTCTTGTGCGTTTTCTAAATTTACATCTGTAACAACAATATTCATAGATTTGGAAGCTAGCGTTCTAGCAATCTCCCTTCCCATTCCTCTACCTGCTCCTGTTATAAAAGCAACTCGTTTACTCATAACTTCCCCTCCACTTAATCTATTTTTTCGATTTACTTTTTACACTTGGCCGCTAATCTGTTCACTAATCATTTCTCTTAGACGAAATTTCTTAATTTTTCCGCTTGGTGTTCGTGGAAATTCATCAATAACTTCTACATGTTCTGGCCAATACTGCTTGGCTATCCCTTTTTGCTCAAGGAATTCACGCATAGTTTGTAAAGTTAATGGTGTTTTGCCTTGCTTCATGCTAATGAATGCGCAAGCCTTCTCTTGAAGTCTTCGATCAGGCATCGCAATAATTTGCACGATAGAAATATCCGGATGTTCATAAAGAACATTTTCCACATAGGCAACAGGGATATTCTCACCGCCTCGGATGATTACATCTTTATTACGACCAGATATACGAATATATCCATCTTCATCCATCACAGCACGATCCCCTGTAATAAACCAGCCATCCTGATGCTCGGCAAGTGTGTCATCCATCCGTTTTAAATAGCCGACGAACTGCGCAGGCCCCCTCGATAGTAAAGCTCCCTCTTGATGCGGCGGACATATTTCACCATTCATATCCACCACTTTGACTTCCATTCCGGAAAAAGGAACACCGTCTGTACCTGTTAATTTTTCCTCTGAATCATCAAGCTTCGTCAAAGTCACAAGACCGTTTTCCGACTGCCCCCAACCAGCTAAAATTTTGCATGGTACCTTTTCATTTGCCTCTTTAACTAGCTGCCTTGGAATCGGGGCCCCTAGCGCAACAAATGCACGCAATGTGCTAAGATTATAGTTTCCAATCCCTTCTAATCGAATCGTATCTTCAAGGAATGGTGTTGCACCTGCAGTAAATGTAATTCCCTCTTTCTCTACTAACTCTAAAAATTCGTTTGGATTCCAAATATCCTGATAAACCGCCGTTCCTGCATAATGAGTCGGTAGTCGTACCCCATAGCCAAATCCAGTTTGATGTGCAAAAGTAGAAGCCATATGCATCACATCATCAGAGGTTAAACGTAAACGTTCAATCCAATAATTCGTTGAAACACAAAGTGTATTGTGTGTATGCATAACCCCTTTCGGATTTCCAGTCGTTCCAGAAGTGAAAATAATCTCTGTCACATCATTCGGATTATGCTCGATTTCATCTAACACTTTTACATCCATACGCTCTTCCCACGGTTCTTCAAACAGCGTGGCTAAAGATTTCATTCCGCTTGGAATATTCTCCCCTTGCACGTAGACATGTTCCATTGCCGGCCATTGGTGGCTAAGCCTTTCTATCATGGCTGGGTAATCGAAGCCTCGGAATTTATCTGGAACAACTATCATTTTCGATTCAACCATACCTACCATATAGCCAATTTCACGATCACGATAAATTGGAATAAGGGGGTTTGTAATAGCTCCTATTCGAGTAGCCGCATAATGAAGGATGACGAATTCATTCCAGTTAGGCAATTGAATCGAAATAACATCTCCCTTTCCCAAACCTATTTTCAGCAAACCTAAGGCGACTCGATCCACTAGCTTTCCAACTTCTCTATACGTATAGCGGCTCTTCTTATCAATAATTGCCACCTTGTCCGGATGATTTGCGATTGCCTCATTTAAGTAATCTAAGATTGTTCGATTCGGCCAAATAGACTGGTACTTCTCCACATATTCCTGATTCAACAGCGTATCTAGTTTCACTAAATTCCATCCCCCTTTTTACTGTCTAAATTTTTTGAAATCTACTGGCCGTTTTTCAAGAAAAGCATTCTTGCCTTCTTCCGATTCTGGTGTGTTGTAAAACATAGCCAGACTGCCCATTGATAACTGTGAAATTCCTTGGATGTTTGCACTATCTGCATTAAAGGAATATTTAAGCATTTTCAGCGCTGTTGGACTCTTTTCAAGAATCTTTTCAGCCCACTCTTCTGCTGCTTGCTGCAGTTGCTCTGCAGGAACAATTTTGTTCACAAGACCCATTTCTTTTGCTTCTTGTGCAGAATATTGTTCACATAAATACCAAATTTCTCGCGCTTTCTTTTCCCCAACAACTCTAGCTAAATAAGCTGAGCCAAACCCGGCATCATAGCTTCCTACTTTAGGTCCGCTTTGACCAAATTTTGCTGTTTCCGCCGCAATCGTTAAATCACAAATGACATGAAGTACATGTCCTCCGCCAATCGCGAATCCATTTACCGCTGCAATAACTGGCTTCGGAATGTTTCGAATAGTTTGGTGCAGATTCTCCACCTCTAGACCGATACCACCTCCTAAACCGCCGGAATAATCATATCCACCTTCATCGCCTTTTTCTTTTTGATCTCCACCGACACAGAATGCCTTTTCGCCTGCTCCCGTTAAAATAACAACCCCAACGCGGTTATCATCCCATGCGTCACGGAAAGACCAAATTAATTCCTGGATTGTTCTTGCTCGAAAAGCATTGTAAACCTGCGGACGGTTAATTGTAATTTTGGCAATCCCATTCGTTTTTTCATATAAGATATCTGTTAATTCCATATTATTGACCTCCATCGCTATAATAGTTTTAGACTCATTTGTCCTTTAATTATTTCCATCATCTTAAACGTGCTTTGAATTCTCGCAATGTAACCGATAAAATAGCAATCTATTATTTTTATACAATACAGCTCTCTAGCTTAATAAGAACGGAACTCTTTCCCAATAATATCTTTGGCGATAACCATCATATTCGCTTGAGCTGTTCCGTCTCCAATTTCTAATCCAATTACATCACGCAAGCGCTGCTCATGCGGCATTTCCTTCGTATAACCATAGTGACCGTTAAATAATAAACATTCATGAATAGCCTCTACACTATATTTCGGACCTAGCCATTTAACAGAAGAGGACTCTTTACTATGCTTTAATCCTTGATCACGAAGCCAAAGTCCGCGATATGCCTGCCATTTAATAAGCTCTAATTGCGTATAATGAGTCACAAGCGGAAACTGAATACCTTGGTAGGTTGCAAGCGGCTTACCAAAGGACTGTCTAGCTTTTACATGTTCAATCGTCTCATCAATACTTTGAGAAGCAGCCCCCACACACTGTAGTCCTATTAACAAACGACTTAAATCAAATCCATTCATAACTTGGGAAAAACCTTTATTTTCAAGACCAATTAAGTATTCCTCTGGAACCTCTACATCGTTTAAGTAGATCGAGCCCCTGCCAACTGGAATATTCCCCATATCTTCATACCCTTTGCATTCCACTCCAGGTAAATCAGCCGGTACAATAAAAGCACTAATCCCACGGTTGCCTAACTCAGGGTCTGTTTTAGCGAAGATAATAAACGCATCTCCACACGTTGCTACGCTAATTCCTGACTTTTCTCCATTTAGGACATATACATTTCCTTTATGTACGGCCGTTGTTTTAATTCCACCAGCATCTGTTCCTGCAGCTGGCTCCGTGATTGCAATCCCCACAATCTTTTCACCGCTAGCGATTTGCGGAAGCCATTCTCGTTTTAACTCCTCGCGAGCATGGTTATTAATAATTTCTCCAATCAGCGCATTTAGCATAACCGCATATGTTAGATTGAAATCCCCTCTGCCAATTTCCTCTGCAGCAATTCCTGTCGTAACGCAGTCAGCACCGCTCCCCCCATACTCAACAGGAATTCTGAGACCATTTACGCCTAACTCCCCTAGCTTCTTCCACAAATGCCTTGGAGTAATTCCTTCTCGGTCCCACTTCGTGTAATGAGGCAGCAGCTCCTCCTTCGCAAATTCTTGCAGCATCTTGCGAAAATATTCCTGCTCTTCTGTAAATGAAAAATTCAACATTGATAATCCCTCCCTTTGCCTATATTAATTATGCAAGTATCGTGCCAATTGGAATTTACTAGTAAAAGCACATATCTCGTCACATCCATTCGCAAAAATGAGATAGTTTCGCAATATTGCGAAGCATATTTGCAAAAATACCTCCCTTTGCTCGCCTATAAAAAATGAGGCCTTCCCAAAAATCATGAAAATGACTTTCAGGAAGGCCTCCCATTTAGTTGAACAATTATTCTTCTCAGATCATTTGTGTTAAAAGAAAAAATCGAATAATCCAGCCAGGAAAATGTCCCTCACCAGGGGCTTGAAAGACAGAATCGAACAAAAAAAGAGTGGGGGCTGTCCATTTTTAGACAGCCCCACGTTCTAAATTCTATTATTTTAAATTATATTTTGATAGTTTTCGGTAAAGGCTAGCGACATGTATATGTAGTTTTTGAGCAGCTACAGTCCGGTCGCCTTTCGCTTCTTGAAGAGCACGTTGAATCGCATCGATTTCTGCATTTGCTACCGCTTCTTCTAAACTGAGAAGAGGAGCCGATTCTCTTTCTCGTTGAGGAGCCGATCCACTAGGTGAAAAATATAAAGCTTCCATCGTGATTGTATCCCCTTCAACAATATTCATTCCCCGTTCTATATACGCTTTTAATTCTCTTACATTCCCTGGCCATTCATAATTTACCAGCCATTCCTGAAGCTTGACATCAATAAATTTCACTTGACGCCCTAGCATCTCATTAAAATAATTGATGAAATAATAAGCTAACGGAAGAATGTCTTCCTTCCTTTGACGAAGAGAAGGGATTTTTAATTCAAAAATGTACAATCGATAAAATAAATCCTGTCTAAACTTCCCTTCTTGAACGAGCGTTTTCAAATCTCGATTCGTCGCAGCAATAATTCGGATATCGACATTTTTATTAGCGGTTCCTCCTAATCGTTCTACTTCTCTTTCCTGCAATACACGCAATAACTTTCCTTGCGCTTGGTAAGGAAGCTCCGATATTTCATCCAAAAAGAGCGTGCCGTGATGAGCTAATTCTATTTTTCCAGGCTTTCCTTCCTTTTTAGCACCGCTAAACGCTCCTGCTTCATATCCGAACACCTCTGATTCAAACAATTCATCTGGAATCGCCGCACAGTTTACAGCAACGAAAGGGTTGTTTTTTCTCGAGCTTAATCCATGAATAGCTTGGGCAAATAATTCTTTTCCCGTTCCGCTTTCTCCCGTTAATAATACGGTTGAATTACTTGTCGCAATCCGAGCTGATAATTCTTTAATTTGCTCGATTGCGGGACTTTCTCCCATAATCTCCTCAAAGCTATATCGATTCTGAAAAGAGGATTTTTTCTTCATTTTAGAAGAATCCATTGAATTCATAAATGAAATCATTTCAACATGGTCGATATCATCTTGCCGCACGATGACTCGGTAAAGCTGATACTCATTGACTTTAGAAACTCTAATTAAACAAGAATATCCAAAAATAACACCAAACAGGACTTTCGTATGCTTTCTGCTAAATGTACCTTGAATGATGTCATTAATTGATGCTCCGAGCCAATTCTGTTTGTTTATCGAAAAGTTCTCACAAAATTCCGGACTAACGTCAACGAGACGACCATTAGCATCTACTTTCAAGGAACCCCATTCATCAATTGGGTCGATTAAATTAAGTGTTTTCTTCATGATTATCACCTGTCAATTCTTATTGGATAATAAAAAAATGACGACCTGTCCCTTAATCACTTCATTTCCAACCTCATTGTAACAAGTAACTTTTTGAGTGACCCAATTCCGTTCTACATTAATATCAATAATCTCTAATTCAGCCGTAATCACATCTCCAACAAATACAGGATGATAAAAAACCAATTCCTTTTGCAGTAAAATACAAGCAATGCCAGGCAGTTTATCGCTAATTACTTGGTTAATTAATCCTTCTGTTAACAAACCAGGAACAATGGGTTGAGGATAATAATTTTCCCAGTTCTCTTCACTCGACCTGTATACTGGACTATAATCTTTCGTTAATTCATTGCAAGCTCTTACGTCGGCTTCAGAAAATGTTCGTTGCAAACGGGCAATTTGTCCGATAAACAATTCCTCAATTGTATAAACCATCGAATCCCTTCCTTTCTATCGTTGTAAATATTCCTAATATTTAGTATATAGACTAATATCCTAAATGGGAAGAAAACACTTCTACCAGAACAAAAAGAGCCAGCAAAACAAACAATGTCTACACATTGAACGTTTTACCGACTCTTATTCAAGTCTTGTCCTCCCGCGAAGGGGAGCCAAGTAAACAAAGTCAATTATTACTTCAATATTTTTTGCATCTTATCAACCATCGGCAACAGAAAATCAGACGGATTTTTCAAATCAGGGTAAAACAAAAAGATTAGAGAAAATAGCCATTCAAAAGTGACCAATACAATAAAAACCTTTTTTTCTTTTTTCTGATTCTGTTTCATTTTTGGCCATTCGTACAAAATCATGCATGCTACTAAAAAAGTAATCCCTAGTGCAAATAACCATTTCAATATTTTTCACCTCACTTCTGTTGCCGTTCCTGCCCCAATTCTCAAAATAGTTGTCTCAATGTCATATTTGACTTCTACTTGTGGATAGATTTCATCCCATTTATCTTTCGCTTCTCGCCATTCCTTCGGATACTTCCGTTCAAAAGCTTCTCCAAATCCCAAAATATCAGCTTTTTGTTCTTTTTGTACTTTTTTTACCGCTCTCTTTAAACGTCCTTCCAATTGTTTAACTAGTTGTTTTTCTAAAGAATTTATCTCTTTTGGTGACTTAACTTGTATATTCGTTTCATTTAAGACAATCTCTTCTGTTGTTCTAGTCTTAATCGTTATTTCCCACTTATCTCCTTTTATTTTAGGGACAAGCTTTACGTCTGCCTCACGGAGAGTCATGGATATATATCCTTGTGCGCCTTCTGGCAATAACGTAATCTGAGAGTCTTTCACGTCATTTTGGATCCATTTCACACCTCGTGTCAACTCATCATCAATAGAACCAATCATTTTGTCCTTTTTAAAAATGGCGGTGCGGTAAATATAAGCAATCGTTTCATTTGATTTCTTCCCTTTTGGTGGTGGTAATTTATGCACCATTGGAATGAATACATCGCCGCTTACAAGCCTTTGAAGTAAATCAACTAAAGTCACATGCATCAAAGTCTGTGATTCAGCCATATCCCAAAGTACTTCAGAAGGACTATATAATTGCGTTTTAAGAGAAAGTATCTCTTTGGCACTCTCTTTCGCCACAAATACATACGCGCGATTACGCGGCCTTGGATCACGTATAAAATAATCAATGGAGTCACGAATGCCTTCCTTCGCTAACTTTTCATTTATAATAATGACTTCTGAATGTCCCCAAAATATTTTCCTTGGCATTTGTTCCTGAAGTTTCTCTAACGCGTCAGGAACTGTCTTCCCCTTGCCAGATCTAGCTGCTACTTGTGTTAACCCACCGCCTCCTTGACCTTGGCCTCCACCTTGACCCAGCGCTTGTGGAACTGATATTTCAACCGTTACTTCAATTGTGTTATCGTCTATTCGATCAACGCCAACACCTTTGATTAAAGCCACATCATTCACCTCGGCTCGATCCCAACATCCTGTTAGTAGAAACGTACAGGTTAACCCTATAAGATATAACATCATTCTCATTGCTGCTGTTCCACCTGTTTTTCTTGCTTCTTGTTTTTCCGTAAGAAAGCAATCAGCAAAAGGAAGAGAGGAATCATTGTAAATAAAATAGGTCCTACTGCAGAGTTTATTGTTTGGCTATACACGAAGAAAGCCGACACATTCGGTACTTGCCAGACGGCTAAGACCACCGATAGAAAAACGATTGGAAGCACAAGCGGACGATAATCAGAAAGGTTAAACCACTGTGCCGTGCCTAATGCCAACACATAATAAAATACAGACATTTTAACGAAGGCACCCGTAATCCAAAAAGCCATCACAGTTGCTTCAAGATGGGATAGAAACTCAGCTATACTAATATACTGAACAGCATTCATTAATGGGGCATTAAAGCTTCCTGTTGCACTTCCTAATACTAAAAGAGAAATCAAATTCGTACTGACCACTATTACTAACAATAACAATACGGAAACAATCCCCCATTTCCTACCTTTTTCCGGGTCTTTTAAAAAAGGAAGAAAGAAAGTGATGAATAGGGACTCACAAAACCAAAAGTTAGAAAAATAAGCTCCCTTCAAAACCGGAGTAACCCCATTTCCCAAAATAGGATGCATATGCTTTACTTGTGCATCCGGAAGAAGAAGGATAATAATTGTCAAAAACATAAGAAGCAAGACAGGAGTAAGTAAATCTGACAGTCTTCCCATCACTTCCACCCCTCCATATACAGCTAAACTACTGACAAAGGCCATCGTGCCAAGTAAAACGACTTGCGGCGTCTGCGGAAGAAAATAGCTGCTGACAAACTCCCCATACTGCCAAAGCGCTTGGTTGGATATAAATAAAATAAAAAGCAAAATAATTGCCCCAATCAGTTTTCCACCAATCTTCCCAACAATGGAACAACTGTATTGGATAATACTATCTCCTGGGTAAAGACGATGTAATTGATATACGACATATACCGGAATACAACCTAAAATGGCAGATAAGATAGGAGACAACCACAAATCTTTTCCTGCATAGTCATAGATAGAAGCTGGCAAATAAAGAATGGCTGTTGTGACAATGGCAGAGTAGATCATCATTCCCATTTGTACCGCCGATATTTTCCCATGTTCCAGCACGTCACTCTCCTCCCTTTCTAGGGCCAGGTTTTTGATTAGGGCCTTGGCGATATTCATTAAACTCTCCAGTTAAATGAGGACGCTTGGATAATTGCCACCAAGGAGCTCGTATGAGGAAATCTTTCATATCACTCTTATTCCATGGGGCCATTGGTGAAAGGTAAGGAACACCAAAAGAACGCAACGTACATAAGTGTGTAAGAATTATAAGAAGTCCTAACATCACACCTAAAATGCCCAATGTACCAGCAAGGAACATCATCGGAAAGCGCAATATCCTTAAGGTAGCTCCTAAGTTGTATCGGGGGATTGTAAAAGAGGCAATCCCTGTTAAAGCTACGACCATGACCATCGGAGGTGACACAATCCCAGCCTGAATCGCCGCTTGTCCGATAACTAAAGCACCGACAATACTAACAGCCGAACCAATTTGCTTCGGCAACCTTACCCCTGCTTCTCGTAATGCCTCGAACGTAATTTCCATAATTAACGCTTCCACAATGGCAGGAAAAGGAACATTTTCTCGTGTTGTCGCTATACTCATCAGAAGCTTTGTTGGTATCATTTCCTGATGAAAACTTAGCACAGCCACATATAGAGACGGTAGTAACAAAGATAATAGGACATAACCATAACGCAGCCATCTAATCGCTGTACTTAGCACAAAGCGTTGATAGTAATCTTCACTAGCTTGCAATAAAGACAAAAGTGTTGTAGGAGCGATCATCGCAAAAGGAGTACCATCTACAAGAATTACGACTTTCCCTTCCAATAAACTAGCAGCACACGCGTCGGGCCGTTCTGTGCTTAAAATCTGCGGAAAGGGAGAAGAGGGATGATCCTCTATTAATTCCTCGATATATTGGCTTTCTAATACGCCATCAATATCAATTCTCTGTAATCGATTATTCACTTCTTCAAGCAATGTTTCATTCGCGAGCCCCTTCATATACACGATAGCCACTTCCGTTTGGCTTCTACGTCCAATCTTCATTGATTTCATTTTTAATTGCGAATCTTTGAGTCTTCTTCGGATTAATGATATATTTACACTAATTGTTTCAACAAAACCTTCACGTGAGCCTTTCACAACGGATTCAGAAGCTGGTTCTTCAACTGCACGTTTTTCCGATCGAGCCAGCCCTAAAGCGAGTCCTTTACTTTCATGTTCAACTAGTAGAATGGGGTTGCCCATTAAAGTGTGTTCAATACATTCCTCCACTGTTTCTACTTCTGTTATCTTGGCAACCGATAGTTTCTCTTCCATCCAGTTAGACAAGTTACTTCGTTTCTCCTCCATCTTCTTCATTAAAGGGGAAAGAACACTTGTATCCATCTCTTCCATGTTCGATAATCCATCAATGTAGATTAATTCTGCTTTTACTTTGCCGCCAATTAAAAAAGAACGAAAGACGACATCCGAACAATCTTCGTATAGTAAACGAATCTTTTCGATATTTTTGTTCAAATCGGAGGATAATGGACTTTTCTCTTCCTCCATTTGTTGATGTTTATTTATTTTTTTCCGTTTAGAACGTCGAAAAAGCATACCTTCTCCCCCTTTCAAACGAAACATTACAACCTATAACGTCCAAATGATGTCAAAGTCATTTTCTCCATTATGGAAAGGGATTATGTAAAAAGCAGGGACAATTATGAAATAGATAGAAATTCGAGAAATATGTATAAGAAGCTACTTCTGCATTGACTTCTTTCAGATGCTTACCATAATATTTACATTAAGGAAGAAATGGACTTATACATATTTTCATTGAAGGAGAGGGAAAATCGTTGGCTATAAACGATACAGAATTAGAAAAATATTTAGTAGAATTCAAACGTGACCTTCATATGAATCCAGAGTTATCAAATGAAGAATACGAAACGACTCAAAAAATTAAAGAAGCACTAAAGTCCCAAAATATTACCATTCTGGATTTACCACTGAAAACTGGAGTCGTTGCCGAAATTAAAGGCAGCAAACCCGGCCCAACTATTGCGCTTCGTGCTGATATTGACGCACTTCCGATTTTAGAACAGGCGGATGTCGCGTTCCCATCTACAAACAAAGGAGTTATGCATGCATGCGGACATGATTTTCATACATCTGTTATATTAGGAGCCGCTTTTTTATTAAAGCAAGCAGAAGAAAAGTTAGCAGGAACCATCCGCTTCATCTTCCAGCCAGCTGAAGAAACATCTCATGGTGCGAAAGCAATTTTAGAAACAGGTGCATTGGACGATGTCGATGCGATATTTGGACTTCATAATGATCCAACTTTACAAGTAGGAGAGCTAGGAACAAAACATGGGGTATTAACAGCTGCTGTGGACCGTTTTGAAATACGGGTAACAGCAACGGGGGCACATGCAGCAAAACCAGAAGAAGGAAATGACCCGATTATTATTACGGGTCACATCATTTCGACGCTTCAAACGATTATTAGCCGAAACGTCGCACCACGCGAAGCAGCTGTGCTCAGTATTACGCAAATACATAGCGGAAATACATGGAATGTGATCCCGGATTCCGCTTATTTAGAAGGAACGGTTCGTACATTTAGTAGAACGGAACGAGCATTTATTGAAAAGCGTATGCGGCAAGTGTTACATGGTATTGGGGCCACATTTGATGCAAACGTTGAATTCATATGGCATCCAGGACCGCCATCCGTTGATAATACACCGGAATGGGCCGATTTCGCCCTTGAAATAGGAGATAAAACAGGGTATACTACGAAAACGCTCGAAGCTAGCTCTATCGGCGAAGACTTCGCTTTATACCAAGAAAAAGTTCCAGGTGTCTTCGTCATGATTGGCTCCGGCGGCCCATATGACTTACACCACCCAAAATTCAAAATAGATGATACAGCGCTCTTCCCAGCTTCACAATATTTTTATGAATTAGCTGTTGGAGTACTGGAGAAATCGAATCTAAAATAAAAAAGGAAACCCATAAGTTGCTGTCTTATGGGTTTCTTTTTTATTTCTTAACTAATAGTTTGTTTTGGAGTCCCACCAATTTATGTCGAATTCACGCCGAATTCTGGTCAATTCTAAAAGAACTCCTCTTTTCTTGGTATCTTTGAAAAACGGCGATTGCAATCGCAAGCCAGCAGCCACTCGCCAAGTATCCAGCAATAATATCACTAGGATAATGCACACCTAGATAGATTCGGCTTATTCCAATTGTAACAATCATGGCACTGCTAAAGATAATCAACAAGCTTCGTCCCCATCTAGTAGGAATATGACGCCATAGTAAAAAAGCAAGAATACCATACATAGACGCTGCATTCATCGCATGTCCACTTGGAAAGCTGTACCCTCCAATTTCAATCAACCGATGCAAATCCGGGCGGGCTCGTTGAAAAAACTCTTTTAAGAGACGATTTAAAATAGGCGTACCAACAAGCACGACAATAAATAAAATAAGCTCTATTCGATGCTTCAATACTGCATATAAAAGTGCCATCGTGAACAGAGAAATAACAATAATTGCCTTGAATGATCCGATAAACGTAAAAAATTTCATAACTGCTGTTAAATATGGCGATTCTAGCCCTTGAACAAAGGCAATGATTGCACGATCAAATGCCGTAACTTCATTTTGACTGAACAACAATGCCATCATACTAAATCCAATCAAGAATACAATGCTTAAAATGAAAATCCACGATAACTGAAATTTATTAGTCACAAGAAACGCTCACCTCAATACATAAGAAATAGGATAACTATGTAGCCTTACTCATTATTTTTCATCATCTCATCATTCCCTACTCTCACTTAACTTCTTTTCCTCCAATAATTTCATCAACTAATTTTTCTGCTGTTCTTCGATATACATTGCTCATCTGAACAAGTGAAGCAATCAATAAAACCTGCTCCAAATAGGACCGATCACTATCTTCTAGCGCTTGCATTTCCTCTTTTACATCCTGGATATGCTCCTTTATCTCTTCATAAAAATTCTCAACATTTTTCGTATTCACAGTAAGAACACTATTATAAAAGTCATCTAACCGGAACTCTTCCTCCACAACCTTCCGATTTAAGCCTTCAAGCAGCTCTTTAATATCATTAATAGATAGAGCCCCTTTCAATTGATAAATAAGACTGATTAAAATCAGATGTTCTTTAGAATACTTTTTATTCTTAATTGGAAAAAATAATTTTCCTTTCGCATAGTTGTTAACCATTGTTTTTGTCAGAACTTTTTCTTCTTCATTTCTTTTCGTCCCATTAAATTTATTCTCAAATAATTGAATCACTTGGTCCATATATAAATCAATTTCTGGAATGTCATTTAAAGAAATATGACTTTCCAGTTCTAGCTGATTTAAAATATCCTGTATGTTTTTCATCCAAAAACCACCTATATTTATTGTATAGCTATTATTTTATCCCATAAAAAACACTTCGTAAACCTTGACTACATATTGACATACATATAATATACTAAGTAGTTATAAAAACTATATAGAGGAGCATCCATATTATGAATCAATATATCCGAGAACCTATTAATGGATTTACCCATTTAGCTGGAGCAGTTTTAGCTTTTATTGGCTTGCTGGCACTAGTCATCAAAGCAGCCTCTACAGGAGGATCTCCCCTGACAATTACCGCTGTCATCCTATTTGGCTTAAGCATGATTCTTCTGTATTCTGCATCCGCTGCGTATCACATGGTTATTGCGAAAGAAAGAGTGATTGCTTTTTTAAGAAAACTAGATCATTCCATGATTTTTATTTTGATTGCTGGAACATATATTCCATTTTGCTTAATCAGTTTGCGCGGAGTAACAGGATGGGCATTATTTTTCATTATCTCTTCCATTGCCCTATGCGGAATTTCTTTTAAAATGATTTGGTTTAATTGCCCTCGCTGGCTCTCTACTGCCCTATATATTGCCATGGGTTGGATGATTATTTTTGTCATTGTTCCATTATCTTCGGTCTTAAGCTTTCAAGGAGTGCTTCTATTAATAATCGGAGGGTGTATTTATACGATAGGCGGCTTGATTTATGCGCTTAAGCCAAAA
This sequence comes from Bacillus sp. JJ634, assembly GCF_036962285.1. NCBI lineage: Bacteria > Bacillati > Bacillota > Bacilli > Caryophanales > Bacillaceae > Bacillus > Bacillus sp. JJ634. The sequence goes on along the minus strand of NZ_JBALMU010000129.1, from coordinate 2,408 downwards.
TGGCTTACTTTTAAAAACTGGGGGTTTCATGAGATTTTCCATATTTTTATTCTGTTAGGCAGCTTAGCCCACTTTATGAGCGTGTACTTTTTTGTACTGTAACATCTCACACATCATCAAAAAACTCCGATACATAATCGTATCGGAGTTCACTTTTTATTATTTTATTTCTTTAAGAACTGTAAGGTCAATCAAGCCTTTAATATCATTGCTTGGGATATAGTTTGCTTCTTTGCTAATATCCGCCATTTCTTGAATTACTTTTTCATTCACATCTGTCGTTACTTCTAAGCGGGAGAACGCCGCTTCTACTTCTTCTTTCTTCAACTCTTTACCTGTTAAATCTTTCAAATGCTTAATAACAACTTCTTGGCTTTCTTCAGGGTTGTTTTGAATAAATTCTACCGCTTTTTTATGAGCTTTCAAATAAGAAGCAGCAAGACCGTCTTTCTCTAAAAACTCCTTGCTAGCAGCCACTACTGTATTCGTAGAATCTTTGCCCCATGCGAATTCATCCCAATCTAAAAGCAGCTTACCACCTGCTTGATTTTCTAACACATAGCCCCATGGTTCCTGAGTAGCTGCCGCATCCACTGATTTTTGAACGAAAAGAGAAACCGTATCTGCAGGAGCTGACGCAAATAATTCTACTGAACCACCATTTGTTGTTGGTTTTAAATCCACCTCTTGAAGCGCTTTTCTAAGCATTACATCTTGCGTGCTCCCAATAACCGGAATCGCTACTTTTTTACCGTCTAAATCTTTTAGATCTTTAATATCGCTTGCTTCACTTGCAACAAGCACAGCCCCGCCATTGACTGCTCCAGAAATCAAATGATAGTTTGGATTTTTCACATAAAAGTTAAGCAGCGGTCCAGGACCAACTGTACCAACATCGATTGCTTTTGTAGCCATCGCTTCCATAAATAATCCGCCATTGCTAACTGTTTTTGTTTCAATTTTCACATCTTTACCGAATGCTTCCTCAAAATATCCTTTTTCAAGCGCTACAATTGTCGCGATATGCGTTAAGTTCGGGAAGTAACCAATCTTAACCGTTTTTTCATCAGATCCTTTTTCTGCCTTTTCTTCTTTTTGATCAGATTGTGCACAACCGCTTAATATACCAATAAATAGTATAGAAGCAATGAGTGTAAACAATAACTTTTTCATCTTCTTTTCTCCTTTTTTTAAATAAGTAACTTCTACAAACTAGCGTGAACTAACTCCCCACTTTAATTGAACATTGCGTTCTAAGCGAGAAAATACAACATTGTCTACAATTGTTCCGATAATAGCAATAATAATCATAACCGAAATAACTAAATCCATTTGACCAAGTGATCGGCCCATTTCTAATAGTTGACCAAGACCGCCGCCTCCGCCAAGCAGCTCCCCTGCCATTAAGGCGCGCCAAGAAAAGGCCCAAGCAATACGTAAACCAGAAATGATTTGCGGTACGGAAGCCGGCAAAATGACCGTACGTAAAAAATGAAAACCGCTTGATCCATATGTTTTAGCAACTCGTTGATACAGCTGCGGAACATTTTTGAAGCCGCTTGTAGCATTGACTGTCATCGTCCAAGTAGCCCCAATCGTTACGATAAAAAGAATGGAAAAATCATTTAATCCAAACCAAATAATCGCAAGCGGAAACCAAACAATACTTGGAATGGACTGCAGAGCTGTTACAACAAAGCCGAGCGTATCTTCCACAAGCTTGTAGCGCCAAATAAAATAACCTAGAATAAGACCGATAACAATAGCTATCGTAAACCCAAGTAAAATCCGTCCTATACTTTTTAAAATAGCTTCCGTAATTTGTCCGCTTATTATACCGTTAACCAATGTATCTAATACCTGAAGAAGGCCTGGAAACATAAAATCAGGAAGGCTTGAAAGTCTAGATGTGACTTCCCATATCACCGCTATCATTGCGATGAACAGGATCCGTCTTAAAGCTGTAGTCATCTCCCATTTCCTCCTTCAATACTTTTTCGATTTCCTCCTGTAAAATACTCAAAACTTTCTGCTCCGTATGTAATGTAACACTATCGGGCATGACCCCGTCTTTCATCGATGGAACCGAAATAATGTCTTTGATTTTCCCTGGACGAGTAGCAAAGACAACAACCTTTTCTGAAAGTTGAACAGCTTCTCGAATATTATGAGTAATAAAGAAAATCGTTACTTTTGTTTTTCTCCAAATTTCTATAAGCTCTTTATGTAACACCATTCTTGTCTGTTCATCTAGTGCCGAGAATGGCTCATCCATTAATAAAATATCTGGTTCCATGACTAGAGCTCTAGCGATAGCAACCCTTTGCTTCATGCCTCCTGATAACTGATGAGGATACGAATCTACATAGCGGCTAAGGTGAACCATCTTTAATACTTCTAATGCTTTT